>CAYTOM010000190.1:0-3339 GCA_964439335.1 uncultured Peptococcaceae bacterium
TATCAATGATGCGGTAGCTGATTTTGATAGTATTATTATGCTCAGAGATTTTGCATTGGGCTTAAAACAGGATAATAATTTAGACAATATTTCCAGATTGTATTTTTATGCCAATCACCACGAGTATTTGTGGTTTGCCAAAACTACCGAGCAAGACGGGCAAATGCTGGTCGATGAGGAAGAAATCTATAATGCTGCTAACGAAATTATTGCGACCAGAGGCTTTGCAAAAGCCACTATTAAAGATGTGGAAATGCCCGAAATCAATGTAAAACGCAGCTTGGTAGATATTTTCGGCTTTGCCGAGGTAGCGGATATCCAAAAGGGCATGGCAAATATCTATGAGCTAAAGGCTGACTCTTTAGCGCAGATTATTGCGGAAATAGATAAATTGCCCCATGGAGCGTTGGTGCTTTTAGATGGCAGAGCATTAACGGAAAGCGTAGATTTAAGCGCATTACGCACTGATGTGCAGATTTTGGCAATGGGCGATTTTGTCGGTGGAGTAGAAAAAACTATCACACGCAAAAAGCAGTGCTTGAGTATAAAGTAAGGTCGATAAAATTAAAAGGACAAGCAGTAAAATCCCTCTCGGAGCATAAAATGCCACCGGGAGGGATTTTTTGATGGAGAGAGAGTATTTTTATGAGCAGATAGCAGAATTGACCTATGAATGCTTTAAGCCGTTGGTGACATGGCTTTTTCCCCAGAGCAAAGCGCGGTGGATTTTAAAGGAAAGTTTGGATTATGAGGCGACGATATTTACGGCGAAAGATGCTGAATTAGCTGCTTTTTTAGGGTATTATGCCAATGGGTGTAGTTTCTTTGCTTTTAACGAGGGGAATTTGCGTCAATGGCTCTCAAATGAGGAGTACACTGTGAGCAAATGCCGTTTAAACGAATGGCAAAGCTCCTGCAAGCGTGATATGCTCTATGTCGAGGCATTAGTGACCGCAGAGGCACATCGGCGTAATGGTTTGGCAGAATATTTGCTGTGCTTGGCGGAGGATAAAGCGCGAAATTTAGGCTTAAAAAGGATTGCATTAGAGGTGGCGGATAATAATTATCCGGCGATGGCGCTTTATTTAAAGTGTGGCTTTGCCTGCAAAGGTAAACGGCAGACACCATGTGATTTCCCTCATTATGAAAACAGACTGTGGTTAGAAAAAGACCTCACCTAAAGTGTATAGGTGAGGTCTTTAGCGTACCTTGGGCAAATCCCAGCGATAGTGGGTCGCTAAAAGTCTGAGAATGACGGTAATAGTGACACTGATTACCGCAGCGGCTAAAGTAGTGCAATAATTTAGGCAAAACAGATAGATTATCGCGCCTAATAATGAAGCCGAAGCATAGATTTGCTTGATAAAAATATAGGGAATTTCTTTGGCGAGGACATCGCGGCAGATACCGCCGCCGATACCGGTGAGCATACCGACAAAAATTAATAAAAAGGTGCTTTCGTAGCCCAGGCTCTGCGCAGTAGCGATGCCGGAGACAGTAAAGACGCCTAAGCCTATCGCATCGGCGATATTCATGATAGATTCGTATTTGGGGACAAATTTACTATCTAGCAAATGCTGATTAAAGCGAAATACTAAAAATAACGCGACAGCTGTCATGATAGCGACCAAAGTATAGCTGTAATCACTAAACATTTTCGGCGGAGTATTTCCTAAAATAATGTCGCGAATCATACCACCGCCTAAAGCTGTGACTACAGCTAAAACGATGATACCGAAAATGTCCATATTTTTTTTGATGGCGGTCATTGCGCCGGAGGAGGCAAAAGCGATGATCCCCAGCATTTCCAAAAGAAATCCGTAATGCATATATTTCAGCCCTTTGCTATAGACTATTTTTTGTAATAATTAAACAGATAATCAGATAGAAAGTTAAATAGATAATTAGATAGGTAGTTAAAAAAATATAAAAAAAACAAGAAGTTGCTCACTTCTTGTCCTTTGATAAGCGAGCCGTTACCAAAGTCTGTGTGTGTTTGAGTATCAGGCACTGGTTCGCTATGCTTATCATACTACAAATTCGAGCAATTTTCCAGTAGTTTTTGCATTTTTGGCGCAAGTTAATACTGTCTTTTTATATAAATTTTTCTAATGCTTTCGGCGTATACCCTAAAGAAAGCGAAAAAAGAAACAAATAAGCAGCTTTTTATAGAAAGTGTTAAATATCGTTATCTGAGCGATATTTAGGAATATTTACAGCCCTCCGGCAGGCGTTTTGGGGCGAATTTTGGCAGAGGATAGCTTGCGTGATTTCAGAAAATGTGCTACAATTTATTTGTGTAATAATCATAATCGATTGAACTTCGATATTTGACTATTGTCATAAATGCACTTTTGCAGTATAATCAAAGTATGGATTAGGCTTTATGAAACTAAATTTATATATTTAAAGGAGTGGATTTTTGATGTCAGATTTAAAAATAGTTGTCATCGGTGGTGTAGCTTGCGGTCCTAAAGCTGCTGCTCGTGCTAAAAGATGCAACCCTCATGCTCAGGTGACTTTGATTGAGCGCGGACATGATATTTCTTACGGTGGCTGCGGATTGCCTTATTATGTAGGCTCTACTGTCAAGGAATTGAAAGACTTGATGACGACTTCGTGGGAGGCTGTACGCACACCGGAGTTTATGAAAGATACCAAAGATATCGACACTTTGCTGGGCTGGGAAGCTACGAAAATTAATCGTGCCGAGAAAACTGTCGAAGTCAGAGATTTAAATAGCGATGAAGTACGCATTTTGCCGTATGACAAATTGGTTATCGCTACCGGTGCGGCAAATTTTGTACCGCCGATTAAAAATATCGATGCTAAAGGTGTCTTTAGCATGAAAACTCCTGATGATGCTGTCGCAATGCAAAATTACATCAAAGAAAACGGTGTCGAAAGTGCGGTAGTTATCGGCGCAGGCTTGATCGGCATGGAAACTGCCGAGGCATATGCTACTTGGGGTGTAGATGTCACCGTTATTGAGATGCAGGACACTATTTTCCCACAGATGTTAGATGCAGAAATGGCTGCTGTATTCCAAAACTATTTGGAAAGCGAAGATATGAATTTCATGCTCGGTACCAGCGCTGAGGCTTTTGAAGTGGATGATGAGGGCAAAGTTACCGCTGTCGTAACTAACAAAGGCACTGTTGAGGCACAGATGGTTTTAGTTGCGGTCGGTGTACGCCCGGTAGTTGATTTGGCGAAAGACTGTGGCTTAGAGGTAGAGAAGGCTATCATTGTCAATGACCACTGCCAGACCAGTGATCCGGACATTTATGCCGGTGGTGACTGCTTCATGGTGAAAAATATCGTTTCCGGCGAATTGAT
>CAYTOM010000191.1:0-3336 GCA_964439335.1 uncultured Peptococcaceae bacterium
AGTATGCCCTTTAGTTTCTAAAGGGATTTTATCTCCCGACAAATATAAATTGGCTTATCAATCAATCATTTTATTTTTGACAGTAATGATAACCAATGTCACAGTCAAAATCGGAATCCACAAAAGCAGACCATAAACTGCACCAATGCCATAGTTCAGATATGTCCCATTATCGTAATAGATAACTGCCCACATGAGGTCAACACTCACTTCCGCAATCAGAAGACCAATCAATACACTTTTGACACCGTTCTTGGTGCGATTATCTTTAATTAAAAAGCTAATACCTAGATATACGATAACACAAACGAGCCAAAACAAGAGCCATAGTTCTGCTCCATGGACTTGTGATAACGAATAAATGGCTGTTACCATATAATCTCACTCCTTTGCCAAATTGTATTTTATCTCACACTTTTTATGGATAAAGTATAGCAGAAATGTATGAAAAAATCTACCCTTTATACAATAAATATCCCCTAAGTTATACTAGGGGATATTTATTGTATTTTGAGAGGTGTATGTTCTTGGTTTTAGAGCTGCGAGAAATCTAAAGTGGCAAATAAATCGTCTAAGGTTTCTGCGCGGCGGATAAGCCGGGTCGTGCCATCGGGCTTGAGGAGGATTTCGGCTGAGCGCAGTTTGCCGTTATAGTTAAAGCCCATAGCGTGCCCATGGGCGCCGGTATCGTGAATAACTAAAATATCGCCGATATTTATTTGGGGCAACCGGCGATTGATAGCAAATTTATCGCAGTTTTCGCACAGACTGCCCACGATATCGTAGGTGTGGGTGGCAGGCTCTTGCTCTTTGCCCAAGACGGTCAAATGATGGTAAGCGCCATACATTCCCGGGCGCATCAAATTAGCCATGCTGGCATCGACTCCGATGTAGTGTTTGTAGGTGTCTTTTTGGTGAATGGCGGTTGTGACCAGATAGCCGTAGGGACCGGTAATCATGCGCCCACATTCCATACAGAGATTTAGCGGAGCTAGGTTGTTTTTCACGATGATATCGTTATAGGCTTGCTCGATTTTAGCGCCTAATTGCTCTAAATCGACGGTGTCCGCTTCGGGAGTGTAGGGGATACCGATACCGCCGCCAAAATTGACAAAGGAAATAGTGATATTTAATTTATCGTGGACTTCTTTGACTAAATTAAACATCATAATGGCGGTGTCGAGAAAATAATCGCTGTTTAATTCGTTAGAGGCGACCATAGTGTGCAAACCGAATTTTTCACAGCCTTTGTCGCGCATGATTTTTAAAGCCTCGAGAATTTGCTCGTGTGTCAGACCGTATTTAGCTTCGGTCGGAGTACCGATGATATCATTACCGCTACGCAAATTGCCGGGATTGTAGCGAAAGGAGATAGTTTTGGGCAGGTGTAGGTTTTCCTCTAAATAAGCGATGTGGGTAATGTCATCTAAATTTAAGATAGCCTCTAATTCTAAAGCCTTGGCAAATTCATTTACCGGAGTTTCGTTAGAGGTGAGCATAATTTTTTCACCGTGAAATCCACATTTTTCGGCTAAAATCAGCTCAGCTAGGGAGCTACAGTCTACGCCCAAGCCCTCTTCTTGGAGAATTTTGAGGATATAGGGATTGGGGGTAGCTTTGACGGCGAAATATTCGCAGAAATTTGGCGCCCAAGAGAATGCTTTTAGGAAACGGCGGACATTATCACGAATAGCCTGCTCGTCATAGATGTGAAATGGGGTAGGGGACTGCTCGATAATATGCTTCATTTGCTCTAAATCAAAGGGCAAGGATAAATTTTTTGACATATGTAAGCCCTCCTTGAAAAAATATTTTTATTATTATCGCCGAAATGAGGGTTGGTTGTCAAGAAAAAAAGGGCAAGTATATCGTATACATGCCTTGTAGGATAAATTAGTTAAATTTATAAAAAAGAGCCTTTCAGCGACGAGAAAGGCTCTTTTGGTATTTATGAATTTAAGCGAAAATTATTTTTGCCCTTTGATAATGATGTAGATGCTGGCGGAGACTGCCATTGCCATCGGGTAAAACATAAAGGGTACCAAAGCTACACTGCTAAAGCCCTGACCTGCGGCCAATAGGGCGGTAGCACCGGCAGCGGCATATAAAAGCTGTGCGCCGTAGGGGATTAGTCCTTGGACGACAGAGGCAAAGATATCTAAAATAGAAGCGGTGCGTTTGGGGTCAAGCCCGAATTCATCGCTGATGTCTTTGGCTAAACCACCGGTCATGACGATGGCGATAGTATTATTGGCAGTAGCTAAATCGACACCTGCTACTAAAGCGGCGATACCTGCTTGGGCACCGCGCTTGGATTTGAGGCGGCTTTTGATGAATTGCAATACATAGGCGATACCGCCGTATTCTTTGACTAAAGAGCTGATACAGCAGACGACAATGGAGATGACAGTGATATCATACATACCGCTGGTGCCATTGCCCATATACACAAAGACTTCAGAGAGAGTAAACATCCCGGTAGCGATACCGATGATAGCCGAGGTGACGATGCCGGTAGCTAAAACGACAAAGATATTGATGCCGATTAATGCTCCGACTAAAACTAAAATGTAGGGGAGCATTTGTAAAAGCATCGTGCCGGTAATCGGCAAGACATCTAAAGGATCAGCAGCACTATTGATGGTTAATAGATAGTAGGCAACAGCGGTGACGATGACTGCCGGTAAAACGATGAAAAAGTTGGCTTTAAACTTGTCCTTCATTTGGCAGCCTTGGGTACGCACTGCGGCGATAGTGGTATCGGAAATCATTGATAGATTGTCGCCAAACATTGCGCCGGAGGCAGAGGCAGCGACACACAGAACCGGTGAGTAACCGGTAGCTTGGGAGATGCCGACTGCAAAAGGGACTAAGACGGTGATAGTGCCGACCGAGGTACCCATTGCCAAGGAGATAAAGCAACCGATAAAGAATAGCCCCACAACTGCCAGTGAGGTGGGCAGGAAATTTAAAGCTACATTGACTGTGGCGTCAGCACCGCCGGCAGCTTTGACGATACCGGAAAAAGCTCCGGCTGCTAAGAATATGAGGCACATGGTGATGATATTGTCATCAGCCAAGCCTTTGGCGATGACGGTGATTTTTTCGTCATAGCCGAGCTTTTTGTTTTGCAAAAAAGCGACGAATAGGGCGATTAGAAAGGCTATGCAGGCTGGCATAGCGTAAAAATCATGAAAAGCAATACCGCCACCGATATATAAAAGTAAAAATACACCGACCGGCAGGAGTGCTTTGGCATTAGGTTTGATTTCGTTCATAATCAGGACTCCTTCAAAATATTTTATATAGATGTCTAATATTGTAGCATATGGAGCA
>CAYTOM010000192.1:0-3328 GCA_964439335.1 uncultured Peptococcaceae bacterium
TATAGCACTTCTGCTGAGCTTTGGCAAATATTTGACACATTTTTAGAAAAAAGGCACACCGAAAAGTGCGCCTTTAGTGAAATTAGCTTAATTGTATTTTTGCTTGAGCTTTTCGATATTCAAAAGTCGCATCGAATTGGCGATAGCGATGACCGATACTCCGACATCGGCAAATACCGCTTCCCACATATTGGCAATACCAAAGGCTGCCATGATTAAAAATACACCCTTTACGCCTAAAGCAAAGACGATATTACCGCGGACGATACCGGCGGTCTTTTGGGCTAAAGCTAATAACAAGGGGATTTTTTTGATATTATCGTCCATGATGACGACATCGGCTGCTTCGATGGCGGCATCACTGCCCATCGCGCCCATAGCTATGCCACAATCCGCCAAGGCTAATACCGGCGCATCGTTGATACCGTCACCGGTATAAATGATACTGCCTTTGTCGCCGGTTTGGCTTTTTAATTCTGCAAATAAAGCTACTTTGTCTGCCGGCAAAAGCTCGCTGTATATTTGGCTGACTGCCAAAGACTGCGCCGTTTGTTTTACGGCAGCGTCCTTGTCACCGCTTAAAATTATCGTCTGTCGGACGCCCAGAGTTTTTAAAGCATTTAGCGCGGCTGGGGATTCTGCCTTTAGGGCGTCATTAAAGGTAATTACGCCTAAATATTGCCCATCTAATGCGATATAGACCGCACTGGAGGCTACTTCCGGGCAGGTTAAATTCAAATTTTGCATGAGCTTGCTATTGCCGGCATAAATCGTATGCCCGGCGGCAATCGTCTTTAAACCTAATCCCGGCAATTCTTGGTTTTCACTTACGATAGTCTCATCGATAGGCTGGGGATAGCTTTGGCGAATCGCCTCGGCTAATGGGTGGTGGGAGTAGCTTTCCGCTACTGCCGCCCAGTAGAGCAATTCCTCGGCGGAGGATTGTTCAGCGATAATTTCCTCGATGACAAATTCACCTTTGGTCAGAGTTCCGGTTTTGTCAAAGACAGCTGTTTCGCATTTTGCCAAAACTTCTAAATAATTGCTGCCCTTGACCAAAATCCCCTCTTTTGCTGCTGCCCCAATTCCGCTGAAAAAGCCTAACGGAATAGAAATGACTAAAGCGCAGGGGCAGGAAATAACCAAAAAGATTAGTGCGCGACGGAGCCATTCGCTGAAATATTCAAATCCGACAAAAATTGGCGGCACAAAGGCTAAAAGTAATGCCGCGATTACTACTAAAGGCGTATAGTAACGAGCAAATTTGGTGATAAATCTCTCAGTCGGTGCTTTTTGCGAAGCGGCATTTTCGACTAATTCCAGTATTTTAGCTACGGTAGAATCACTGTAAATTTTCGTGACCTTGACCTTTAGGGTACCGTTTTGGTTGATACAGCCACTTAAAATTTGGTCGCCGATATTGACACTTTGCGGCATGGCTTCGCCGGTCAGAGCCTTGGTTTCCAATGACGAGCTACCCTCGATAACTATACCATCTAAAGGCACCTTTTCCCCGGGAGCAATCAAGATGATTTCGTCTATGGCTACCTCATCAGGCTCGACGGTGACTAATTCGCCATTGCGATAGACATTGGCACTTTCCGGCTGGATATCCATCATTTCGGCAATCGATTCGCGAGAGCGATTGACGGCATAATGCTCGAAAAATTCACCTACTTGAGCGAAGAGCATAACAAAGACACCCTCGGGATATTGCCCGATAGCAAATGCTCCAATCGTAGCAATACTCATCAGCAAATTTTCATCAAAGACCTGCCCGCGAAATAAATTGCTCAACGCCCCTTTTAACACCTCAAAGCCTACTATCAGATAAGCGACCAAATACCCAATTAATTGGATATGATTTTCCTTTGGCAGAAAAAATGAAATACCGAAAATCCCTGCGGCTAGAGCTATCTGCGCTATTTTTCGCTTTTGTGCTTGGCTCATACGATACGGCACGCTCCGTCAACTTTTTGGCAAGCCTTAGCTACAGCCTCTAAAATTTCGGCTTCTTTGGTTTCGTCATAATCTAACGATAATTTTTGGGTCATAAAGCTCACCGTAGCGTCATTGACACCGGGGATTTTTTTGATAGATTCCTCCATTTTAGCTGCACAATGGGCACAATCTAAATTTTGCATTTTAAAAGTCTTTTTCATTACAAATCTCTCCTTTGAAGTAATATAAATATATAAATTTTGCCTTTAATCCTCTATCAGATGCTCCATACCTTGGTTGATAATTCGTCGGACATGGTCATCTGCCAGCGAGTAAATGATACTTTTGCCGTCACGACGAAATTTGACTAATTTAGCCTGCTTGAGCACGCGTAATTGGTGCGAAATAGCTGATTGGCTGATATTTAGCACTTGGGCGATATCGCAGACACACATTTCTTCCTCAAATAGTAAATATAAAATACGAATGCGTGTACTGTCACCAAAGACCTTATAAAGCTCTGCCAAATCCATCAGCAGTTCTTCATTGGGGGTGATATCGCGCAAATGCTTAACTAATTCATCATGATGATGCTCGGCATCACAGCAGGGCATTTGCTCTTTGTCAATCATGGGGTACCTCCTTTTAAAACATATGCACATTTGTTCATATGTTCATTATAGTGGTTGATGTAGCTACTGTCAATACCTTTTTATAAAAATTCGCGAATTTTTTGCACAAAAAAAGTGTACTGATTTTACTCAGTACACTTTCATATGCTTTAAACAAATTATTTGTCGCTTGCTTCGCTTTCAGCGGCTTCTTTTTCCACATTGACAATGCGAGAGGAGAAGCTGCGCATCTGACCGATGTCATAGACATTTTTATAGCCCAAGGAATAAAGCTCTTGGCAAGCAGCTTTGGAAATATTGCCGTTGTCGTTATCATAGACGACGATTTGCGCTTTTTTATTCGGCAGACGACGGCGAGCTGTATGATGAATATCTATATAGGGGAAGTTAATACTGCCCTGCAAATGAGATTTCGCATAATACTCTTCATTACGCACATCAAGCAAAATGATGCCTTCTTCGTTTAATTTAGCCTCGGCATCTTTTGGTGCCAGGTAATGATAAACGACATCACCCATGTCTCTTTCGATTTTGGATTTTTTCGGGCGAAACATATATACCGCAAAAGCTATGACTAAAAGCGCCGGCAAAATATAATTCATGAAAACAGTGCTGTTCATTTTCTCACCTCACTTAAAGCTTTTTAAATTATAATATATTTTCCAAAAGAAAATAAAGTCTTATATTATGCTCTGGTCGGAGAAGTAGATTGATCCTTTAACAAGACATCGTGAGCTCCGCCCTTGATGATGCTG
>CAYTOM010000193.1:0-3327 GCA_964439335.1 uncultured Peptococcaceae bacterium
GCAAATCACCGCGCCTTTTTTGCCGTAGAGCTTGTAGCCTACCTGCGTCGCACAGTTGACCGCCAATGCCCCGGGCATCGCCTGCGAAAGCACTACTATTTCCTCCATATCCTTTTCGGCGATATAGTCCCTATTTTCGCATAATTCCCGATAAATTATCGGTAGCATCGCATAACCGCCGCCAAAGGTAAAGGCACCTATTTTGAAAAATATTAAAAACAGCTTGCCTAAGCTCTTCATCTTTTTCCCTCCTCAAAAATGCATAAGAAAAAAGCGGCTGGCTTTAAAAAGCTAACCGCTCAAAATTTCTATCCCCGCACCGCCGTAATGCCGGCTAAGTTTGAACCTGCCTAAGCAGGTGGGCTCCTCCGCATGATTTCACTGTCCCTAATTAACGCCGAAGCTGGAAGAAGGTCTCAAATCCCTCACGCGAGAATCGGATCCCGATAAAGATGTGTTGGTTCAAAAATGGCCTGTAACACTACGAACATAGCAGGGTGATTAACTCATCTACAAGTGCTATTTTAGCACAATACCAAGCAAATTGCAAGAGCTAAGCTCAAAATAACTGTGGCATTTCTTGTGGAGCTTGGCAACATTATTTTTCATAATTTTTCTTGCCGGCATAAATCAGCATATGGTCTTTATTAGGCTCGACCTCAGCTTGAAATACTTCCTTTTCCCAATCCTCGGGAGTATATTCCGCGATATTAATACTGATAGCCTCCTGCCCACAGCCCCAAAGCTCCAAAAATACTTGGTTAATTTTTTCGGCTACAGCTTGTTTGGTAGCCTCATCTTTAGGATAGGCTTTTATTTCGATATATGGCATTATTGCTCCTCCTCTTTGGTTAAGGAAATATTTAAGGCTAATTCTTTTAATTGTGCCTCGGCTACTTCAGAGGGAGCCTCCACCATCAAATCCATCGCATTTTGCGTTTTGGGGAAAGCGATGACATCGCGAATACTCTCGCGCTTGCCCATCAGCATTACCAATCTGTCCACGCCAAAAGCCAATCCACCATGGGGCGGTGCACCATATTCAAAGGCTCCTAACAGGCAACCAAATTGCTCATTATATTGTTCCGGCGACATATTTAGCAAAGCAAACATCTTTTCCTGCAAATCACGCTCGTGGATACGGATACTGCCACCACCGATTTCGACACCGTTTAAAACCATATCATAGGCTCTGGCTCTTACTTTGCCGGGCTCAGTTGTCATCAAGGGAATATCGCACTCTAACGGAGCGGTAAATGGATGATGCATTGCATAGTATCTATTGGTTTCATCGTCCCATTCGAGCAAGGGGAACTCGGTGACCCATAGGAAATTGAGCTTGTCCTCATCGATTAAATTCAGGCGCTTGCCTAATTCCAAGCGCAAATGCCCTAAGCTATCGCAGGCTTTCAAATATTTATCAGCGACACAGAAAATCGTATCACCGACTTGAGCCTGAGTTAGCGCTAAAATATTATTAATATCCTCCTCGCTCAAGAATTTCTTGATCGGAGATTTTATTTCATTTTCCTCGATAACTAAGTAGGCTAATCCTTTCGCGCCATAGGTCTGCACCAATTTAGTTAAATCATCTAATTGACGACGACTGAACTGGCAATTTTTAGCGACGATAGCTTTGACCACACCGCCATTGGCTACTGCCTCGCTGAACGCCTTAAACCCACTATTTTTCACGATCTCGCTTAAATCAATAAAGGTCATTCCAAATCTGGTATCAGGCTTATCCGAGCCATAATTATCCATAGCTTCCTGCCAAGTTAATTGGACAAAAGGCTGAGCTAATTCGACACCTAAAGACTCCTTAAAGACATGAGCAATCATCTTTTCAGCGACATTCATGACATCTTCTTCGTCGACAAAGCTCATTTCCATATCCATCTGGGTAAATTCCGGCTGTCTGTCAGCACGCAAATCCTCGTCGCGGAAGCAACGCGCAATCTGGAAATACTTTTCAAAGCCTGCTACCATTAACAATTGCTTGTACTGCTGCGGTGACTGGGGCAAAGCGTAAAATTTGCCCTGACATACACGGCTCGGCACCAGATAATCTCGCGCTCCCTCCGGAGTGCTTTTCATTAAAATCGGCGTTTCGATTTCCAAGAAATTTTCACTATCCAAATAATCACGCATCGATTTTTCGACACGATGACGCAGGATCAATCCTTTTTGCATCTCCGGACGACGCAAATCCAAATAACGATATTTTAAACGCAAATTTTCATCGGCATCTAAGCCGTCAATGATATAAAACGGCGTGGTTTTCGCTTTATTGATAATTATTACTTCCTCGGCGGCGATATCTATTTCACCGGTCGGCATCTGGGGATTGATCATATCCTCCGGACGAGCAGTGACAATACCTTTAACTGCCAAGACAAACTCTGTCCGCACTTTTTGAGCAGTAGCTAACACCTCTGCCGGTGCTTTTTCGCCATTTACTGTGATCTGCACGATACCGGAGCGATCACGCAAAGTTAAAAATACTACGCCGCCTAAATCACGCTGACGCTGTACCCAGCCGTTTAATACGACCTGCTCACCTACATTTGCTTTAGTTAATTCTCCGCAATTATGCGTTTTTTTATACTTATACATGAATTACAATCTCCCCTCGAGATACTGCACTACTTCCTCGATAGCTACTTCTTCTTGGCTGCCGTCAGCCATCGAGCGTACTACTAATTGGTTTTTCGCCAATTCATCATCGCCTATCATGACGACATATTTGACCTTCATGCGGTCAGCGCCTTTCATCTGCGCTTTTAAGCTGCGATTTAAGTAATCCTTTTCGACATAGATACCCTTTTGGCGCAATTTTAACGCTAAATCAAAAGCAGCACCCTTTGCCTTTTCGCCTAATGAAGCGATATAGACACTCGGATTTTCCTCTAAGGATAAATTAATACCCTGCTCTTTCATCGTTAAGAGCAATCTCTCCATACCGACCGCAAAGCCGATACCGGGCATATCCGTACCACCGCACTGCTCCAATAATCCATTATAGCGACCACCGCCGCAGACGGCATTTTGCGCTGAGCCGATCGTGTTAACCACGATTTCAAAGGCAGTTTGGGTATAATAATCCAACCCACGCACTAAATTGGTATCTACTTGATAATCGATTCCGGCTAAATTGAGATATTCCTGCACCTTGGCAAAATGCTCTTTGCAATTATCGCAAGCCGACTCTATCGTAGTCGGGGCACCTTTAGCTATTTCGCGGCATTTTTCCTCTTTGCAGTCCAAAATACGCAATGGATTGCGCTCTAATCTGCTCTGACAGGTCGGGCACAAATCATCTTTATA
>CAYTOM010000194.1:0-3305 GCA_964439335.1 uncultured Peptococcaceae bacterium
TCAAAATCGGCGATTTTGTCGAGGTAAAAAAATCTACGGTGGCTATGGGTAGTAAAATACCGCATTTGTCCTATGTGGGTGATGCGACAGTTGGCGCCGGAGTAAATATCGGCTGTGGCACAATCACCTGCAATTATGATGGAAAAAATAAGTATCCGACGGTGATTGGCGATCATGCCTTTATCGGGAGCAATAGCAATTTGGTGGCACCGGTTACGGTAGAGGAAGGAGCTTTTGTCGCGGCAGGTTCGACTATTACCGAAAATATCCCGCCGTATGCTTTGGCAATCAATCGCCCACCATTAACCGTAAAAGAGGATTGGGTGCGGAAAAAGCAAGCCAAAGAGCAGGAAAATCAGTAAAAATTGGCAAAAGTGCGGTTATTTTTCACCTGCATTTTAACTATTAAAGAATATTTTATAAAAAAAGCAAACTATATCTTGTCAAAGCGGCTTAATAGTTATATGATATAGATATATCTTTGTATATAAACGCTTCTGTGGGAGGACTTCTACTAATGAATAAGAATACCGACAAACTCAAAGTTTTTACCTGTAATGCCAATCCGAAATTAGCTGAGGAGATCGTTAGCTATTTGGGTATTGAGTTAGGCAAATCACATGTGCAAAATTTCAGTGATGGTGAGACTAATATCACTATTGACGAAAGCGTGCGCGGCTGCGATGTCTTTATCGTGCAATCGACTTGCGCTCCGGTAAATGACAATTTGATGGAATTGCTCATCATGATTGATGCTATGCGTCGTGCATCTGCCAAACGCATCACAGCGGTTATTCCGTATTATGGCTATGCGCGTCAGGATCGTAAATCTCGTGGCAGAGAGCCTATCACCGCTAAATTAGTTGCCAATTTAATTGTTAAAGCAGGTGCTGACCGTGTCTTGACTATGGATTTACATGCTCAGCAGATTCAGGGTTTCTTTGATATTCCGGTAGATCATTTAATGGGTGTACCTATTTTAGCTGATTACTATAAAGGCTTAAATATCGAGGATTTGGTGGTTGTATCGCCGGATATGGGTGGTGTCACCAGAGCTCGTAGCTTGGCTACACGCTTGGGCGTACCGTTAGCTATTATTGACAAGCGTCGTCCGATGCCTAATGTTTCGGAGATTATGAATATTATCGGCGATATCAATGGCAAAAATGTCATCATGATTGACGATATTATCGATACCGCCGGCACTATCACCAATGGTGCAGCTGCCTTGATCGAAAGAGGGGCTAAATCTGTCTATGTATCATGTACACATCCGATTTTGTCCGGTCCGGCATATGAGCGTTTGGCTAATGCTCCGATTAAAGAAATCGTTACTACCAATACCATTCCGACTGTCAAAGAGATGGATAATTTAACTGTGCTTTCTGTAGCACCGTTAATGGGCGAGGCTATTTTGCGTATCCATAACGACTCCTCGGTAAGCGAAATGTTTAACTAATTTTAACTAATAATTTAAGCTAAATAAATAATTTTGTATAAGCCTTCCTTGTCTGAGGAAGGCTTATAGCTGTGAGGTGAAAAAATGCGTTTAATTGTAGGATTGGGCAATCCGGGGAATAAATATGACAAAACCAAGCACAATGTAGGCTTTTGGGTCATTGACGAATTGGCTCGTCGCAGTGAAAATGCGGCGGAGAAAAATCAGTGCCAAGCGATATTGATCAGCTGTACTTTGTATGGTGAAAGAGTGCTTTTGGCTAAACCGCAGACCTTTATGAATTTAAGCGGTCATGCGGTAAGCGAGATTGTGAATTATTATCATGACAGATTGGACGATATTTTGGTTATTCATGATGATTTGGATTTGCCGGTAGGCAAATTGCGCTTTAAAAATGGCGGTTCTGCCGGAGGGCATAATGGCATCAAAAGTATCATCGCTCAATTAGGTAGCCAGGATTTTGACCGCTTGAAATTAGGAATTGGCAAATCAGGGCAGACTATTGATTATGTCTTGACTCCGTTTAATGGCGAAAATGCTAAGATTATGGAGCAAGCGGTGCAGACAGCAGCCGATGCGGTCGAGGTATGGCTGAAAAGTGGCTTGAATAAGGCGATGAACGAGTATAATTAAGAAGTATAATTACGAACAATTAAGTTGAAACGGCAAAAATTCTTTTGATAGATTTTTAAAAGATAAATAAAAATGTCAGCGGAAAGACATATTTTTTATATTTTTGCATATATTTATGTGGTACACAGAAAGCCGGCGGGGATCTATGATGCTCACCGGCTTAGTATGCTATTTTTAAAAAGTTTATTGGATAGTGGGTTAGATTAAGGAGGACTGTATGGACGCGGTGATTGCTCCGAATATTTGTGATTTTTTGGCTGACGATGTCGAGCTTAAAAATATTAAAAAAACTTTACATACCCAAGGCAAGGTAGGCGTTTATGGCTTGAGCGAGGGGCAGAGAGCCTTGATTGAGGCAGCATTAGCCCAGGGACGCAGTATGCTTTTGATTTGCGAATCAGCCAAACGAGCCAAAACGCTCTGGGAGGATATGAGCCAGTTGCTGAAAACGGCGGAAAGCGTGTATTTTCCGGCTTTAGAACTGATTCCTTTTGAGGTTTTGGGGCAAAGTGGCGAATTAGAGCGCCAGAGATTAAATGTCTTAGCCAAACTATTGACTCAAAAGGAGCCTTTGATTGTCATTACGACGATTGAGGCGGTTGGCAAAGTTTTACTGCCGAAAGAGGTCATGCAAAATGCGATTCGCACCTTGTATTTAGGCGATAGGGTGGATTTGACGGAGTTAAAGAATCATTTGGTCGATATCGGCTATCAAGCGGTGAGCTTGGTCGAATCCCCCGGCGAGTTTGCTGTGCGTGGGGGCATTTTGGATATTTTTTCGCCTAATTATGCGCGTCCTTTGCGCTTAGAATTTTTTGATGATGAGATCGATTCCTTGCGTTTTTTTGAAATTGCCGACCAACGCTCGGTGGACAAGGTAAAAGAAGTGCAAATTTTCCCGGCTAAGGAATTTTTCCTGACAGACGAGGTGCGTATAAGCGGTGAAGAGGCTATTCGCGAGGCTTATGAGGGGCAGTTGGCAGCATTGGCGAAAAAGAAAGATGCTGAAATTACCCGTCGTTTGCAAAGCAAAATCGGCGAAATTTTAGAGCGTCTGGCTAATCATGCCGAGAATGGGCTGGAGCAATTTAATGCTTATTTTTATCCCCATGGCGCGGCGTTGACTGATTATATGCCGCTTGATACCTTGGTTTGTTTTGATGAGGCTAATCGCAGTGAGGACGCTTGGGCGCATTTGGTCAAAGAGCGTGAG
>CAYTOM010000195.1:0-3289 GCA_964439335.1 uncultured Peptococcaceae bacterium
CCGCCGACATTCTGCTTGTAAGGCAGACGCTCTCCCAACTGAGCTAATCACCCATATCATGCGCTATCCGCGACTCGAACGCGGGACACCCTGATTAAAAGTCAGGTGCTCTGCCTACTGAGCTAATAGCGCATTTGCATCTGCAGTCATTAGTAGGCTGCGCAACACTTTTATTATTATACTCATGCCCCCCACGCTTGTCAACACTTTTTTTATTTTTTTTCGCTAAAGTAGCTTTTGGGTTTAATAAAATATTTTTTGATATTTTCTGTCGCTATTTTACTTTTCACAAAAAATCACATTTTTCTCCCTATTATCTTGACACACTACCCTCTGCGGAAGTATAATATAACCTATATTAACCCATGTTAACTTATGTCAGTTTAGGAGTGATATTTATGACCTTAGACGAAATCCAACCCGGCGAGCAATGCCGGCTTTTGACAGTAGGTGGCGAGGGTGTCCTGCGTCGTCGCTTGCTGGATATGGGCTTTACGCCCCACACTCTGGTTCAAGTACGCAAAGTAGCCCCGATGGGTGATCCTATCGAAGTAGGCTTGCGCGGCTACATCATCACCATTCGCAAAGAAGAAGCCGCTAAATTAACCGTAGAGAAGGTGAGCACCCCATGAGCTATTTATTTGGCTTAGTTGGCAACCAAAACTGCGGCAAAACCACCCTTTTTAACGCCCTGACCGGCTCCAATCAGCATGTCGGCAACTTTCCCGGGGTCACTGTCGAGCGCAAAGAGGGCACTATCAAGCCCGATTTGTTGCATATCGCCACTCATCACGATTACCAAATCGGTCGGCGCAAAAAACGCTTGGAGCGCAAGCACGAAACACCTATTTTAGTCGATTTACCCGGCATTTATTCCTTGTCACCGTACACCGCCGAAGAAGTCGTCACTCGTGATTTCGTCTTAGGCGATAGACCCGATGTCATCATTAATATTTTAGACGCTACCAATTTAGAGCGCAATTTATATTTAACTCTGCAATTAATGGAGCTCAATATCCCCATGGTTTTAGCCTTAAACATGATGGACGAGGTCAAAGCCAGTGGTAACTCCATTGATATCCCCGCCCTTTCCGAAGCATTGGGCGTACCGATTGTGCCTATCTCCGCCGCCAAAGGCGAAGGCATCTCAGAGCTCGCCGTCATGGCGATGCGTGTTGCCGACGACAGAGAAACCTATCTGGAGCAGATAAAATTCGACTTTTGTACCGGCGAAATTCACCGCGCTATTCACGCTATTGCCCACATCATCGAAAACCATACGCACTCCCGGCAAATCCCCGTCCGTTTTGCCGCTACCAAATTAGTGGAGCGTGAAATGGCACTGGCTGAACAATTACAATTAGAGGAAAGTGATATCCATATCATTGAGCATATCGTCGACACTATGGAAACCGAAATCGGCTTAGACTCCTTAGCCGCTTTAGCGGATATGCGCTACAACTATATCGAAAAAGTCTGCGCTCAATGTCTAACCAAAAGGCAAATCACCAAAGAGCAGCTTCGCTCCGAAAAATTAGACAAATATTTAACTCACCGCATCTGGAGCATACCTATCTTTTTAGGAATTATGCTTACGATTTTTTGGCTCACCTTTGAAGTCATCGGCGGACCATTACAAGAATTACTCGAAGCAGGTATTGATTATCTAAGCCTCATCTTTGGCAACTGGTTATTGTCCTTGGGAATCAATCAACTTATTTATGAGCTTTTAATCAATGCCGTCATCGCCGGTGTCGGCTCTGTCCTATCATTTTTGCCGATTATCGTCGTCTTGTTTTTCTTTCTATCCCTACTCGAAGACAGTGGCTATATGGCGCGTATCGCCTTTGTCATGGACAAACTATTACGCAAAATTGGGCTCTCCGGTCGCTCCTTTGCTCCGCTACTTATCGGCTTTGGCTGTAGTGTGCCGGCGGTCATGGCAAGCCGCACCATGCCCAGCGAGCGCGACAGACTGCTAACTATCAGTCTGGTGCCGTTTATGTCCTGTAGCGCCAAGCTACCTATCTATGCAATGATGATTGCCGCATTTTTCAGCACCCATAGTGCATTAATTATGCTTTCACTCTATGTCCTGGGTATCATCGTCGCTATTTTAATGGGGTTAATCCTCAGCCGTACCATCTACGAGGGCGATGCCATGCCCTTTGTCATGGAATTGCCTGCCTACCGTCTGCCGGGTTTGGGCACAGTTATGCGCCATATGTGGGAAAAAGCCAAGGAATTTGTCAAAAAAGCCTTTACCGTCATTTTCCTCGCCACCATTATTATCTGGTTCCTGCAAACCTTTGACTGGCGCTTAAATGTCGTCTCCACTGACCAAAGCATCTTAGCCTCTTTAGGCGCACTCATCGCTCCGCTCTTTGCTCCCTTGGGCTTTGGCGACTGGCGTGCTGCTACAGCGCTTATCACCGGTCTCACCGCTAAGGAAGCTGTCGTCAGCACCCTGACAGTTTTAATCGGTGCTACTACCGATGCCCAGCTCAGCACCAATCTCATGCAAATTTTCACTCCTTTGAGTGCTTATTCGTTCTTAGTCTTTGTCTTGCTTTATGTGCCATGTATTGCGACCTTTGCCGCTGCTCGCCGCGAAATGGGCTCCACCTGGCGCGCGATACGCATGGGCATTATCCAAGTAGGTGTCGCCTATAGCATCGCTTTGATTATCTATAATATAGGGCGTCTCATCATCGGAGGTTAAACTATGCACGCTATAGATTTTATCATTATTGCCATTTTGCTCGTTTGTGTCATCTTGGCTATACGCCACCTGCGCCACAATGGCTCCTGTGGCTGTAATTGTAATTGCAACTGTAACCGCGACAATTGCCATTGTTCCTCCGCCGATACCACCACGCAAGCGTGAAAACATTAACTACTTGCCAAAGCACGCATTTTATGCTACAATAATCTAGTTAATTGCCCTCTTAGTTAAATGGATATAACAAGCCCCTCCTAAGGGCTAGTTGTGAGTTCGATTCTCGCAGGGGGTGGAAACCGATAGCTTGATAGCTATCGGTTTTTTATATGTCTTTTAATCATTCCTCTTTCAAAAATCCGGTTTTCGCCTGTTGCTCTGTATCATCGAATTCATCATAGGCATCATACGGAGCATTAGGGGAAGTGTTCATCTTCTTTAATGGTGAGCACAGCTTCTCCCTGTGCGCAAAAGCAAACTCGAAATTTTCAGTAAAACCTGTATGCCCGGTCAAAATCATCGGGTGCAAACCGCGTGCTTGCAGTTTCCGCTCCAGCTCCGCAAGGGAAC
>CAYTOM010000196.1:0-1502 GCA_964439335.1 uncultured Peptococcaceae bacterium
TGCTGGGATATGATGCGGAGTATTTGCTACCCGGGCATACGAGGGCATTGGCAGGAGCCGAAAAAGTGCGCGAGGTTTTAAGCAATTATCGCGATGCAATCAAATATGTATTATTTCAAACTTTGGAGTGTATTAATCAGGGTATCAGGGTAGATGAAGCGGTGGAAATGGTCAAATTGCCGAAAGAATATGCGTCATTGGAGTATTTGGGTGAGCATTATGGTAGTGTGGATTGGTCGGTGCGCAGTATTTATAATGGCTATGCAGGGTGGTTTGATGGTGCGGCGGTAAATTTGCATAGGCTTTCCGCAAAAGAGCGTGCTACAGAAATGACCGCGGCTTTAGGCGGTATCGATAAAGTGCTGGATTTGATACAGGAAGCACAGGCGAATAAAAAATGGCAGTGGTCATTAGAATTGTGTGAATCTGTGCTGAGTTTGGAGCAAAATAGGACTGCTTTGGCGTGCAAGGTGCGAGCTCTGCGAGCTTTGGCAGAGCTGGAGACCAGTGCGAATGGCAGGCATTACTATTTGGTAAGTGCGTATGAAGCCGAGGAAAAGCTCTAAGGCAGATTGCCGGATCAGACGATTTATAAGCTGCCAGTCAATAAAAAATATTTTTTATTGGTTGATAAATATATTTTTGATAAAAAGTATATTTTCTGTTTGGTTTTATTTGAAAAATATTAAAAAATAGGGTATACTTATAAAAGCATTTATATTTGTATTATTTTATTTTAAAGCTGAGGTGGAAAAAATGGCTGATTGCATTAAAACTGACGATTATATCCAAGTGCGTGCGGCATTATGTCAATCACAAAGCTCCTGCTTTACTTGTCCGATTAAATCCCTGTGCTCTTCGCGTACGGTTGATGTCTGTAAAGAATTACCGTTGTTGCAGGCATGGGCAGATAAGCATCTGGACTATGTCAGAGTTTTGGACGATGCCAAAGCACACTATCCTTTTGTGAAAAAAGCTGAGGTACCGCCGTGCTGTCCCAGACAGTTAGGGTATAATTTAAATCATGATTGTACCAAAGAAATGTGCGATATGTCTACGCAGGAGTGTATCGACTGCTGGAATCAAAAAATATTCGTTAAAGTGCGGTAGAGATTGAAAAAACCACCAAAGCCTAAGCTCTGGTGGTTTTATTAATGCTGATTTAAGCATTTTTGCAAGCTTGATTACCTACAGTGCAAGAAGTTTTGCAAGCAGACTGACAGGAAGTTTGGCATTCACCACAACCGCCGTTTTTCACAGTGCTCTGTAAGTTTTGCACGCTAATGGTTTTGATATGAGTCATTGAATTTCCCTCCTTTAAGCAACCATTTATTTGATTATAGCATGTTTTTGTATTCAGTGCAAGGGGATTTGCGAGATTTATCTCTAATAATCTCCGTCGATTAGTTAAAAATATTTTTATTGCGAGGTTTAATATGAAAAAAATTTTGCTCACTACCTTGAATTCTAAATTTTCTCATCAGTCATTGGCATTAGAGATG
>CAYTOM010000196.1:1512-3269 GCA_964439335.1 uncultured Peptococcaceae bacterium
GAGCAAATATCAGGATAATTACCGCAGGCATGATCTTTTGGTCAAGCAATTTACAATCAATCAGCCTTTAGAGGTCGTTTTGCGCGAGATATTTTTGAGCGAGGCTGAGTATGTCTTTTTTTCCTGCTATATTTGGAATATTGAGGAGACGACACATTTGCTCCGGGCTTTAAAAAAGATGCGTCCGCAGATTTTTTTAGGGGTAGGTGGACCGGAGGTATCGTATGATGCGTCTGCTTTTTTGGAGAATAATCCGGAGTGCGATTTGGTAATGTGCGGTGAGGGCGAGGAGGTATTTACGCGCCTTTTAGATGAATTAGAAAAAGACGAGCCTGATTTAGCCCAAATTCCGTCGATTTTTTATCGTCAAAATGGCGAGATCGTGAGCAATCCATTGTCGGCGGAAATTTTGGATATGCCTACGCTGCCATTTCCTTATGAAAATGATTTGAGTGATTGTGCGGATAAAATCATTTATTACGAATCCAGTCGTGGGTGCCCTTATGCGTGTGCTTATTGCTTATCATCAATCGAGAAAACTTTGCGTTTTCGTCCGTTAGAGCAGGTTTATCAGGATTTGGAGCGTTTTTTAGCGGCAAAGCCCAAGCAGGTCAAATTTATCGACCGTACTTTTAATGCTAAGCGCAGTCATGCTTTGGCTATTTGGCAGTATATCAAGGAGCATGATAATGGGGTTACAAATTTTCATTTTGAAATTACAGCGGATATTTTATCTCAGGAAATGCTGGATTTTTTGTCTACTGTCCGCCCCGGATTGATGCAGTTTGAGATTGGCATCCAATCTACTAATCCTGCGACGATTAAGGCTATCAATCGCCATGTGAGCTTTGCTACTTTGGCACCTATTGTGCAGATGTTGCGCGAGAATAATAATATTCATCTGCATTTGGATTTAATTGCCGGATTGCCATATGAGGATTATGTGTCTTTTGGTAAATCTTTTGACGAGGTGTATGCTCTCCAACCGCATACACTGCAATTAGGCTTTTTAAAGGTCTTAAAGGGCACGCAGTTATATCAAATGCGCCATGAGTATGATATAGTGTATCTGCCATATGCGCCGTACGAGGTGCTTTCGACGAAATTTATCAGCGCGGAGGAGATAGTGCGTTTAAAAGGTATCGAAGATGTTTTGGAAAAATACTATAATAGCGGTAAGTTTCCTTATACTTTGGCAGTTGTGCTGAAATATTTTGCACGAGCATTTAGCTTTTACGAGGCTTTTGGTGATTGGTGGCTGGCTAATGGGCTGCATTTGTTAAATTATAATACCTTTGGCTTAGCGGAAAATATATATCATTTTTGTGAGCAATGGGGCGGTATAGATATGCAGAAATTGAGCTATGCTCTCAAATTTGATTTGTGCTTGCATGAAAAGCCGAAAAAATGGCCCAGGGTTTTAGAAAATATCACCGCAGAGAAAAACTATGTGGATTTTTATAAAAACAAGGCTAATTTAGCTGAATTTTGGGCTGAAAATCCGACATTAGAGGGCAAAGTAGCTGCCAGAATGAGCCATATAGCCGAATTTATCGTCGATAATAAAACTGTCGTGGTGCTTTTTGATTATACGAAGCGTGATTATTTAGGCTATGCTAGGTATCATGTGCTGGGGGATTTATAAAAGTATAGGTTTGAAAAACATTTATTCAAAGGGGTAGAAAGAAATATAAACTTTTTTCTTTTTCGTTAAGAGGGTTAGGGGGGATGCTGATTTCCCCCCTTAAACCCTCTTA
>CAYTOM010000197.1:0-3261 GCA_964439335.1 uncultured Peptococcaceae bacterium
GGCAATTATCTCTAAAGAAACCGGCAAAATCGTTTGGAAAATCGGTCCTGATTTCACCACTTCTCGCGAATTGAGAGCTATCGGTCAGATCATCGGTCAGCATCATTTGCACATGATTCCGAAAGGATTACCCGGCGAAGGCAACTTGTTGGTATTCGATAATGGTGGTTGGGCAGGCTACGGTGCTCCGTCCAGAACCACAAAAGACGGTACCAAAGCTGACAAGAGAGACTCTTCTCGTATAATCGAATTTAACCCTGTTACTTTGCAGGTTGAATGGGAATTTCCCGGTGGTGTTTGGGGTGGTTTGATCCCGTCTGTTGGTAACACTAAATTCTACAGCCAATTAGTTTCCTCTGCTCAGAGATTACCAAACGGCAACACCTTGATCACCGAGGGTTGCGACTGCCGTATCTTTGAAGTAACTCCTGATAAAGAGGTAGTTTGGGAGTATTATGCTCCGTTTAACACTAAAGATGGCTTCATCTATCGTGCATATCGTTATCCGTACAGCTATGTACCGCAATTGGAAGAACCGACCGAAGTACCGGTAGTACGCGTTGACAATAGTACCTTTAGAATGCCCGGTGCAGATCAAGGTATGATTGATAATGTCGTTACCGTCGCAGGTACTTGGGGCTACGAAGGCAAAATGGATGCTTGCGTAACTGAAGATTCCTTAGAAAACGAAGAAGACGAAGAGAAAAACTGGGGTTTCTAATCTGTATAACTTGACTGCTCTTGCCGAAATATAATATTTCGGCAAGAGAGTATGTTATAAATATTTTATAAGGAGCGAAATTTATGAGCGCTAATGTAGGTAAGTACAACACAAAGAATATGATCAAGTGGGCGATTATTTTCATTGCACCAATTATTGTCTTGATGCTTCCCACCACTGAGCTGTTCCCGATGCAGCAAAAAGTATTCTTGGCAATCACCGTTTGGACTATTTTAATGTTTGCTTTTGAATTAGTGGATAACTATATCCCCTGTATTATTATGCCGTTCTTATTCATTATTTTCGGTGTATGCGATTGGAGTTTAGCATTTTCCGGCTGGTACAAACCAATTCCTTGGCAGGTATTGGGTATGTTCTTATTTGTTAATACTTTAATTCGTAATGGTATCTTAAAACGCTTAGCTTATACCTGTTTGTTAGCTACTCCGTGTACCTATCGTGGTATCTTATGGGGTATGTATTTGTTCGGTTTAGTATTTAACTTGGTATTACCGGGTGGTTCTTGCGTAGCTATGGCAACCTTTGCTTTCGCTATCTGCTCTGCATTAGAATTAAAACAATCTAATGTCGCTGCCGGTATCACTTTAGCCGGTGCAATGGGTTATTTGATGCCTGGTTTCTTTATCTATGTACCGAGTAACTTTGGTTTATTAGTTACTATTGCATCGTCTGTAGATCCGACTATTTCCATGAACTTCTTGAAATACTTCATGCACAATGCAGTTTATTTCTTCTTAGGCTTAATCATGGTTGTCGTTGTTGAAAAAATGTTCAAACCTGAGCATGAATTAAGCAGTAAAGAATTCTTCCGCGCTGAGAAAAAAGCTCTGGGCAAAATGGATCGTGAACAAATCCTTTCCTGCATTGGTTTGTTGGTTATCTTTGCTTGCGTAGTAGCTTCCGGCTTTGTTGGCTTTGACAGCACCTATGCATTCGTTTTAGTACCTGCTGTATTATCTTTCCCGATTTTCGGCGTAGTTAAAAAAGAAGACATCGATGCTATCAACTTTAAATTCGTATTCTTCATCGTAACCTGTATGTCTATCGGTTTCGTTGCTGCAAGCACCGGTATCAGTAAAACTGTCGTTCAAATCATTTTACCGGTTATGCAGAATATGGGCAGCACCGGCGTTTTGGCATTGACTTGGTCCATGGGTGTATTAGTCAACTTCTTCTTAACCCCGTTGGCTGCAATGTCCGCATTCGGTACTTCCTTAACTGAAATCGCATTGTCCTTGAATATCAACCCATATGTAATGCTTTATGCATTTAACCATGGCTTAGACCAGTTGTTATTCCCGTATGAATATGCTATTTACTTAGTATACTTCTCTTTCGGTATGATCAAAATGAGCAGCTTCATTAAATTTGGTGCTGTTAAAATGGTCGTCAGCATTATCTTTATGATGGTAGCAGCTGTACCGTACTGGCATCTCATTGGTTTGTTATAATAGGTCAATTTCTCAAAAGCTGTAGTCCGAAGACTACAGCTTTTTAAGTAAATGTAGCGCGAATATATTGCAAAAGTTTTATTTATATGCTATAATCTAATCATTCTAGGAGAAGGGTGAGTGCCATGCGTATTGAACATATAGAGTATATCGTCGAAGCAGCGCGCTGCAATTCAATCTCTAAAGCGGCACAGAATTTATTTATCGGTCAACCTACGCTCAGTATGGCGATCAATGCGGTAGAAAGTGAATTAAAAGGCGAAATATTTTACCGTAATAATAAAGGTATCCGCCTCACAGAATTTGGCGAGCAGATATTGCCGGAGCTTTTAGAGATACTAAATCACAACAAAAAAATCAAAGAACTAAGCCCCTGCACCGATGATTTGATGAATCCGCATTTGCATTTCACCTCATATCCTGCCGGTAGCTTTGCTTTGATGCCGGATATCATGCAAAAGATAACTGCGAGCTATCCCAAAGCAGCTATTCATGTCTATGATGTCCAGACAGAAAATTTAATCAAGCATCTCATCAACGGTGGGTACAAGATAGGCTTTGGTGCGTTAACGCCTGTCAAATTTCAGCCGATGATTTTAGAGGCGAAAAATCATGGCTTCACCTGCAAAGCCCTCTACGAGGACAAAATGATGGCGTATGTCCATAAAGATCACCCTTTAGCTAATGAGATATTGACTGTAGAGAAATTACGCAAATGCCAAGTAGCATTGATGCATTTTTTTACGCTACCTAACGAAAATGCTTTTTATTCGGATTTTCGCTACTTTGATTCGGTGTGTACCTTTAGTCATTATGATGTCCTAAAAAGAGTGTTGGTACAACAGAAGCTATTGACCATTGCCCCACAGTTGATTTTCTACAACGACCCCTATGTAGATGAGCAAATCATCATCGAAAAACCAATAGTCGATTTTAAAGAGAACTTAGTCAACTTTGTCATTTATCCTAATGATGAACGCAAACTAACTATTTTAGAAAGTGCAACCTTGAAAGCTATCGAGGAATTTTTCATGCACATAGCCTCAAAATAAAAATCTCCGCTTGTTA
>CAYTOM010000198.1:0-3245 GCA_964439335.1 uncultured Peptococcaceae bacterium
AGTCTTTGCACCGACTCCCGGGTGTAAGTTCGGTAGAATGGTTTTCCAACAAAGAATTGTCCTCTACCAAATCTAGAGTCGGGTGCGTGTACTATCGTGATTTTAGGGCATTTTTTCGAGAGATATGATGGAGAATTTGCGCTTTTGGGCAAGGTTTTTTAGTTATAAGCGACAAATAAGCGACAAAAACAGTCGTTTATTATTCACTTTTGGGGGCAAATAGTGCCATTTCTACTGCTTGCATGGTTTTTACTTCGTTTTCGGCAAAGACATGGCTGTAGATATTTAAGGTAGTGTTGGTATTGGCGTGCCCCAGGCGGTCGGCGATGATTTTTGCGGTGACATTGCTATTAATCAAAAGGCTGGCATGGGTATGCCGGAGGGAATGCAGATGAATCGGCGGTAAATCCGTATCTGCCAAGGCTCGTTTGAGCTTTTGGTTGAGATTGATCGTATTGGCATAGTCGCCGGATAGATTGCAAAAGACGGAATCGTGCAGGTTGGGCTTGGCTGATTGCCATTCGCGATATTGTTTTAGCAGCCCAACGATATAGACGGGTAGCACGATACGACGCTCGCTTTGGGCGGTTTTAGGCGTTTGGCGGACAAATGCGCCATTGGTACGCACGAGCGTATAGCGGATATAGAGGACACCGGTGTGGAGATTGATATCTTCCCAATGAAGAGCAGCGCACTCCCCGGGGCGCATACCGGTGGCGAGCATTAAATTGCAGAATACTTCCAGCTGAAAATCACCATAGTCGCGGAGTATTTGCAAAAATTGGTGGCTCTGGGTGTCATTGAGGTACGCCGCCGGTGGGGTGTCGTTTTTAGGAGGTGTCGCTAAATGGCAGGGATTGCGAAGCATGATTTCTTTTTTGACTGCCGCGCTGAAAATGGCGGATAGATTGAGCTTGATTTTGTTGACAGTGGAGCCGGAAAGTCCTTGTTTGGCGGTGACTTCCACAAAGGCTTTGTCCAATGCTACTCCCAAGGTAGCGGCGACTTTTTCGGCGTTTTCCAAACGGACACTATCACCGCGCAGGACGAAATAAAGGACTGATTTGCTAATGCCGGCTTTTTGGGCGAAATCAGCACGCTTGTAGCCATCTAAAAGCGCACGATCTCTGATTTTAAATCTACGCTCTAAATTACCGCTTTTTTGTAATTCGGCAAAGATGCTATCCAGCATCGCCGGAGTAATATTTTTGATTTTTTCGCGTCCGAGCTTGGGCATGATGTGGCGATTGATATCACCACGATAGTTTGCTAAAATGTTGGGCTTGAGGACAGCCGGAGCGATAGTTTGGTAGTACCAATCTGCTAATTCGGCAAAGGTACAGTTTTCGTTGAGGGAGATATAGCCGCGTATTTTTTCCTCCCAAATGACGGCGTATTGGCGGGCGAGCTTTTCGGCTTTGCCGGCGGTGACACCACTGGGCGGACGAAAGGTAGTAGTTTTTTTGATTTGGCGGCCTGCTTGGTCGTAGCCCATATATGCGGTGACGGTAAAGTTTTCACCGCGTTTTCGGATACTTGCCATTATTCTGCGCCTCCGTTAATTCTCTGCATGAGTAGTTCACTCCTTGAAATGTTTTTTGGTAATAGTGTATCTACAAAAAATACATTTGTCAATTTGTCTCTATTTAGGAAATTGTACGGAAATACGCAAAATTTTAAGCGACAAGCAAGCGACAGAATAAATCTTTCCTTTAATATATGGCGAAAAACGGCACAGATTGGCGGAGATAAAAAATCTCCGACGAGTGATTGGGTATCGTCGGAGGTTTAGGGGTATGTGCGGTTAAATTTGAGTTAGTAGTTGGTGGTAGATAGCATAGTCGCCAGCGGTAAAGACATTAAAAATCACATCAATATTCGGTGTGCGATGTTTTATTACGGTAGAAATGGCTATTTCGGCAGCTTGATTGGGTGGGAAGTTAAATTCGCCGGTGGATATACAGCAAAAAGCGATAGAATGAAGTTCATTGGCGATAGCTAATTCTAAGGAAGCGCGATAGCATGAAGCCAGGCTCGCTCTATCATCAGCAGTCGGTGTGCCGACAATAGTAGGACCTACAGTGTGAATGATGTAGGTACCGGGCAGATTGTAAGCGGGGGTAATTTTAGCCTGCCCTACCGGCTCGGCTAAGCCCTGCGCGCGCATGATTTCGGCGCATTTCAGGCGTAATTGAACACCGGCGTAGGTGTGAATTTGGTTATCGATGCAGGTGTGATTGGGCTGATAGCAGCCGGTCAGACCGTTATTGGCAGCATTGACGATAGCATCACATTTTAAGGTGGTGATATCTCCCTGCCAGAGATAAATGCCCTCTTTGATAGGCGCAAGCGTGCGGTAATCGGTTATACCCTTTTCGCGTAAAACTTCCTTTAAATATTCATCTTGCACGCGCAAAAATTCGGCAGATATTTTTTCCGGGCGGCGGATATTGATAAGCGAGCGCAAAAAGGCACGCTGCTCAGCTTCATCGCTTGGGATAGGCATATCGGCGAACAAGGGATTTTCCTGCATTAAATAGTTAATCAAATATAGGCGTTTTTCAGCGATTGTCATAATTTTTCCTCGATTCTGTAGTTTATAGCACAATTATAGCAAGGATATATATAGGAAGCAAGGAGAATTGTATCTATTACCTAAAAAAATGCGAAAAATAAACTATAGTGATTGACAAACAAGTGTGTCCTTGGTATAATGAACTGTCAATGATAAATAAGTTAACAAATAAATTTCAATATACCTATAGTTACAGAAAAGGGGTTATGATTATGAGTGGATTGGTATTATTAGGCGCCCAATGGGGCGACGAGGGCAAAGGCAAGGTGACTGACTATCTAGGCGAAATGGCTGATGTGGTAGTCCGCTACCAAGGCGGCAACAATGCCGGACATACCGTAGTTGTCGGCGAGGACGAGTTTAAATTGCGCTTGATCCCCTCGGGTATCTTAAACCCAAATGCTACCTGTGTCATCGCAAATGGCGTAGTCATCGATCCGCATGTCTTATTAAGCGAGATCAAATATTTGCAGGAAAAAGGCGTCAATACCCAAAATTTGCGTATCAGCGAGCGCGCTCATGTCATCATGCCGTATCATATCGCTATTGATACCTATGATGAAGAAGCTAAGGGCGAGAAAAAAATCGGTACGACCAAAAACGGCATCGGACCATGCTATAGCGATAAATACAACCGTGTCGGTATCCGTATCATTGATTTGCTGGATAA
>CAYTOM010000199.1:0-3217 GCA_964439335.1 uncultured Peptococcaceae bacterium
CGCTAGAGCTCTGTCATATGCCTCGAGCAAAGTCTCGCCTAAAGCTACGCCGCATGGATTGGTGTGCTTGACGATGACAGCTGCCGGTTTATCCTGAAATTCGCTGACTAATTGCCATGCAGCATCGACATCAACGATATTATTATAAGACAATTCCTTGCCGTTTAATTGCTTAGCATTGGCTACTGTACCGCTTGAAGGTTTGCCCATCGCATAAAAAGCGGCTTTTTGATGCGGATTTTCACCATAGCGCAGGCTTTGGATTTTTTGGCCACCGAATGCAGTTTCATCGGCGAATTTATCAGCACCCCAGACTTTGGCTAAATGCTGAGCAATTGCGGCATCATATTGCGCGGTATGCTGAAATGCTTCTAAAGCTAATTTTTCTCTGGTTGATAAGGAAATTTTGCCGTTTTCTTTAATTTCGGCAATGATTTCATCGTAGTGAGCAGGGCTTACAACTATTGCGGTACGAGTATAGTTTTTCGCTGCTGCTCTAACCATGCTGGGACCGCCGATATCGATATTTTCAATAGCATCCTCAATGGTGACATCTTTTTTGGCGACAGTTTCCCGGAAAGGATACAAATTTACTACTACTATTTCAATTGGTGTGATATCATGCTCAGCTAAAACCGCCATATGCTCCGGAGTATCTTTAGCCAAGATACCGGCATGGATATTTGGATGCAAAGTTTTTACTCTGCCCTCTAAAATTTCCGGAAAACCGGTCACTTCGCTGATACCGATAACCGGTACTCCATTTTCTTTTAATGCTTTGGCAGTGCCGCCGGTCGAAACTATTTCAAAACCTAATTCTACTAATTCATGGGCAAATTTTTCAATGCCCTGCTTGTCCGATACGCTGATAAGTGCTCTTCTCATTAGTTAGTCCTCCTTTTCACACTGCGACCATCGATATATAAATCTCCTTTGGCAAATAATGCTACTGCTTCGGGATAAATGCGATGCTCCTCTACTAAAATACGCTCTGCCAAGCTGTCCTCGTCATCATCATCTTTGACCGGAACAGCAGCCTGCATGATAATAGGTCCACTATCTAAGCCATAATCTACAAAATGCACCGTACAACCGGCGATTTTGACCCCATGCTCGATAGCTTGGCGCTGTCCATGTAAACCTGGAAATGACGGCAAAAGTGCAGGATGAATATTCATAATCGGGCAGGGTGCATTTTTGATGAAATTTTCACCTAAAATTTTCATATAGCCTGCCAAAACAATCAAATCACATTCGCCGATTTCCGCTAATAATGCTTGCTCGTAGGCATCTTTATCGCTAAAAGCCTTGGGATTGATCCATTTGTTTTTTATGCCTTTGGCTTCAGCCTTGGCTAAAGCACCTGCGTTTTCCTTATCGCTCAAAACCAGCTTGATTTTGCCATTTATCTCGCCACGCTCGATGGCAGCTTGGATAGAGGCAAAATTGCTGCCGCGTCCACTGGCTAATACTGCTATCTCAATCATGATTAGCCCCCTATTTTACGACTACTTTTTTCTCGCCTTTGGTTACCATACCGATCAAATAAACCTCTTCTTTGATTTTGGTAAAGTAATCGCAGATTTTCATAGCATTTGCTTGGTCACAAATGATGACATAGCCGATACCCATATTAAAGGTACGATACATTTCTTTTTTCTCGATATTGCCAATGCTTTCGATAAGCGAAAAAATCGGCGGTACCGGCCAAGAACCCTCTTCGATAACTACATCGACATCATCAGGTAGCACGCGAGGGATATTTTCTAAAAAGCCACCACCGGTGATGTGAGCCATGCCCTTGACCTCGGCTTCCTCCAGCATACCCAAGACGCTTTTGACATAAATGCGGGTCGGTTTAAGCATCGCCTCGCCTACGGTAGTGCCTAATAATTCTACTTTGTCCTCCGGTTTGTAGCCTGCTTTTTCAAACATGACCTTGCGTGCTAAGGAATAACCATTGCTATGCAGACCACTGGAGGGTAATCCTAAAACTACATCGCCTTCTTTGATAGTGCTGCCGTCAATCATTTTCTTTTTATCGACAATACCTACGGTAAAGCCGGCGACATCATATTCACCGGGAGTGTAAAATCCCGGCATTTCGGCGGTTTCGCCACCAATCAAAGCACAGCCTGCTTGGCGACAGCCCTCAGCTACACCCTCTACGACCTGAGCTACTTGCTCCGGCTCTAATTTGCCGACTGCTAAATAATCTAAAAAGAATAACGGCTCTGCACCATTGACCAAGACATCATTGACACACATCGCAACTGCATCGATACCGATAGTATTGTGTACGCCGGTATCAAATGCTACTTTTAATTTGGTACCGACACCGTCTGTACCGGAAATTAAAATAGGTTCTTCGTATTTATCTTTATTTAAAGCAAACAATCCGCCAAATCCGCCTAAATCCGTTACTACCTCCGGACGAAAGGTACTTTTAACGATAGGCTTGATCATATCTACAGCTTTATTTCCTTGGGTAATATCTACACCGGCTTGGGAATAAGTCATATTTTCCATGATGAGTATCTCCTTTTATTTGTTATGATTATTTCTCTCTAAGGCATCTTTGCCAATACTATCGTGGTCAGGTATACCCATCGGGAAGTCACCGTTAAAGCAGGCTGTGCAATATTCGCAGTTATTTTTGACAGCATTGAGCATACCATCTAAGGATAAATAATGCAAGCTGTCCGCACCTAAATATTCGCAGATTTCATCGATGCTCATATTGGCGGCGATTAATTTATCCCTATCAGCGGTATCGATACCGTAATAGCATGGCCATTTAACCGGCGGCGAACATACTAAGAAATGAATTTCTTTCGCGCCTTGCTCACGCAAGCGTTTGATCAATCGTCTACTGGTAGTACCACGCACGATAGAATCATCAACTACAGCGATACGCTTGCCATCTAATTCTTCTTTAATCGGGCTTAATTTGAGCTGGACCATCAATTCGCGCATTTCCTGCGTCGGCTGGATAAAGGTACGACCGGCATAACGATTTTTCATGATACCCTGATTAAATGGCAATCCTGCTTCTTCGGCATAGCCGATAGCTGCCGCTGTACCGCTATCCGGTACGGGGATAACCATATCGACATCGAGCTTTACTTCTTTTGCTAATTCTCGACCGATCTGGCGGCGAGCTTTGCTGACATTTAAACCATCGATATTGCTATCAGGACGAGCAAAATAGACATAT
>CAYTOM010000200.1:0-3199 GCA_964439335.1 uncultured Peptococcaceae bacterium
TGAAAATGCTTTTATTTTGATTAGCCACGATATCCCGTTTTTAAATAGCTGTATCAATCTGATTTACCATATGGAAAATCGCAAACTGGAGCGCTATGTCGGTGATTATGACGATTTTTGTCGTATTCATGAGATGAAAAAGCAGCAGTTAGAGGCGGCATATAAAGCTCAGCAGCAGGAAATTGCTCAATTAAAGGACTTTGTCGCCAGAAATAAAGCCAGTGTCGCCACCAGAAATATGGCGATGAGCCGCCAGAAAAAGCTGGACAAGATGGAAATAATCGAATTAGAGCGTGAAAAACCCAAACCGGAGTTTGAGTTTTTACCGGCGAGGACTTCATCAAAATTGATCTTTGAAACGAAAGATTTAGTTATCGGCTACGATGAGCCGCTATCCAGACCGCTGAATTTACGCTTGGAGCGTGGGCAAAAGGTGGCGCTGGTCGGGGCTAATGGTATCGGCAAAACTACGCTTTTACGGAGCTTATTGGGCAAAAATGCACCTTTAAGCGGTGAAATCGATAAAGGCGAAAATTTATTTATCGGCTATTTCGAGCAGGAACCTAAGGATAATGGCAAGACTTGCTTGGACGAGGTCTGGGACACATTCCCCCAATTTAGCCAGTTTGAAATTCGGGCGGCTTTGGCTAAATGCGGACTGACTACCAAGCAAATCGAAAGCAAAACACAAGTGCTATCCGGTGGAGAAAAAGCCAAGGTCCAGCTGTGCAAATTATTAAATAATGAAAGCAATGTCTTGGCGTTGGACGAGCCGACCAATCATTTAGATGTCGACGCCAAAGACGAACTGAAGCGCGCTTTAAAAGAATACAAAGGAACGATACTTTTGATCTGCCATGAGCCTGAATTTTATCAGGATATCGTCACCGAGGTTTGGAATTGCGAAAATTGGACGACCAAGGTGCATTAGGAGGATATATGCGCGAGATAGAATGTTTGCGATGCCAAACAAAAATGAAATATCTAAAGACCGAAAATATCCAGCTGGGCAAAACCGGCTGGATTTTGGGCGATTTGCCCAATTTGTTATCCGGAGCATTAGAGGTAGCGATTTATATCTGCCCAAATTGCGGTAAAATAGAGTTTTTTCAAACTAAAGAGGAAAATACAGATGAGGCATTACCACAAAAGCAATGTCCTATTTGCGGTAAATGGCATGATTTTGATTATCCGAAATGCCCATTTTGCAAGCACGACTATTACGAGAGATAGAATAATTAATTAGGGAGCGAGTAAATTTGGAAAAGTTAGATTTTAATCGAATTCATAAGTATAAGCAGGACGATTTGATGATTTTGATCGATGTCAATAGTGGCTCGTTACATTTAATCGACCAATTGACCTGGGATTTGCTTGATTTGCTGGAGGAAATGGATTTTGCTCAAGCACAAGCGAAATTAGCAGAAAGATATCCTGCCGAGGAAGTAGCTGAAACTATAGCCGAGGTTGAAAAATTGATTGCTTCCGGTCAGCTTTTCAGCGATGATGCTGCCGTCAGAAACTATGTGCCCCATACCGAGCCGATTGTCAAGGCTATCTGCCTGCATATGGCGCATGATTGTAATTTACGCTGCGGATATTGCTTTGCTGATACCGGTAGCTACGGTGGCAAGCGGAGTTTGATGAGCTTGGAAGTCGGCAAAAAGGCGTTGGATTTCTTGATTAAAGCCTCTAAGCATCGCAAGCATATCGAGGTGGATTTCTTTGGCGGAGAGCCGCTTTTAAATTTTGAGGTATGTAAGGAATTAGTCAAATATGGGCGTGAGCAGGGCAAAATTCATGATAAAATTTTCAAATTCACCCTTACGACCAATGGTGTCTTGTTGACTGACGAGGTCCAGAAATTTTTAAATGAAGAGGGTATCAGCGCGGTATTGAGCCTGGACGGTCGTCCCGAGGTCAATGACAAAATGCGCCAATTTCCCAACGGCATGGGCTCCTATGAGAATATTGTCCCGAAATTTAAGCATTTTGCCGACAGTCGCAATGGCTTAGAGTATTATCTGCGTGGTACCTATACCCATTGGAATCGCGATTTCTTTAATGATGTGGCGCACATGGTCGATTTGGGTTTTAAGGAATTATCGGTGGAGCCGGTAGTGGCTACCGGTGATATGCCATATGCTCTGACCGAGGAGGATTTGCCGATTTTGTATGAGCAGTATGACAAATTAGCACGCCATTATGTCGAAAAAATGGAGCAGGGCGAAGGGTACAATTTCTTTCATTTCAATGTCGATTTGAGCCATGGTCCATGTCTGCCGAAACGCTTGAGCGGTTGCGGCTCGGGGCATGATTATTTGGCAGTCAGTCCGGAGGGCGATTTATACCCATGCCACCAATTTGTCGGTGAGGAAGAATTTAAAGTAGGTACAGTTGATACCGGTATCACTAATTACGATATTTGCCGCGATTTTCAATCCAGTCATGTCTTGAGCAAGCCTACCTGCATGAAATGTTGGGCGAGATTTTATTGCTCAGGAGGCTGCCATGCCAATAATTTGCGCTATGGCGGGAGCTTGAGAGAGCCGTATGAGTATGGCTGTCATTTGCAGAAAAAACGCTTGGAATGTGCAATTTATGTGCAAATTAAGCGTTTGTTGCAGGAAAATAGTGAAAAGTAGTGGAAATAAGAAAGGCTTGCAATTTTTTCTTATAACTATTTTCACAAAAACCACACACAAGTCTGCTACAATTAATCAGTAATCAATGTTTTGTGACATTGTCGAAAAATAGTTATAATAATAAAGGGCTACATGGGAATAATTACAATAAAAATTGTTGAAAAAATGACACTAAAGTTACAAATCTCCATAAGCCCTTTTCAAAAAGATTGTTTTGTGCTATAATGACAATGTGCTAAAAATATTGATAAGAAAAATTGATAGAAATGACAGAAAGGTGGCGAGGTGCAGTATTTCTGCAAAGTATTTATGAGTAAAGAAATTCGTAATAATAGTGAATGCTCTCAAAGTGATGAACAGGATTGGAATATGATTACCTCTATCGAAGATGTCGAGGAAGCTATCAAACGAGAGCTGAGCGATACCGCTGATAGAGAATGTGAAATATTGACAGAAGTAAAGCACAATAAAGCTAATTGGAAAGTTGTTTTAAGCCAAAAAGCCGATAGTGTGAAAGCTAAAGCGGCTAAAAAAGAAAAAAATCAATCATTAGT
>CAYTOM010000201.1:0-3114 GCA_964439335.1 uncultured Peptococcaceae bacterium
TTTAATCCATAAAACAACCTAAAATATTTGCGTCTGTATTCGCTTTTGGGATCCGGCCACCATAAATATTCCTCATGCGGAAAACCGGGTAGCACCACTTCCGTAGCCTCATTAATTATCGCTTCATTAATTATTGCGGCGCGCTCGCGCTTTACACTCCCAATATCCGTATAAATAACGCCCCAGTAAATGAGCAATCCCAACAAGCATACGCTCAAAATTTTATCCATTCGCCAATTTATCTCGCTTAAAAGTGCCACCGCAAACATAATCAAAAAAACCAGCGGTAGCAAAAAAGAGCGCTCGCCTACCGTATTGATTACTACCAGTGGTACCATCACCAATGGCGCCGCCAGCCAAATACCGCACATTTTCAGCATATTCAGCTTGCTTGAGCCAAAAGCAAGCAGCGTACCTACTAAAATACTGAAAAAATAGCCTATGCTTGCCACCGCCGGCATTTTAGCATTTGCCTCCGGTGCTAATGCCATATACACTACCGCTATCGTGCTCAAGATTACTAAGCAAATCAGCGGATATTTTATTTTTCGCGCTTGCCCCTTAGCCAAAACCACTATCAGCAAAACGCCTATAATTGCGCAATAAAACCAATTATCACCGCCATAAATGCCCGGCAAAAATTCCCCGAAAAAACGCGCTAAAAAGCCACTTATTATCTCAAGCAGACCACTTTCGGCATCAAATGTCAATTCCCGATAGCCATCGACAGCCTGCCCCGTCGAAAGCAGTGTCTCATACATACTGCTGGAAAACATAATCCCTGCACCAATAATTGAGCCTAAAAGCATCATCGTATAATAGCCCGAGATTTTGCGCCATTTGACAAACGCCCCAACCCAAAAGACGATACTGACTCCTACCATAAAAACAGTGATATTTTCCGCAAAAAGCTGCATACTCACGCAAAATACCCCGACCAAGACACTTGGCAAAACACCCGTAGGCATGGTAGCATTTTCTTGAAACAATCCCTTGATTAAAACAAAAAACAAACTCACCCACAAAGCCGAGGTCACAAAATTAGCAAAGCCTGCTACCCAGCCATAGGTCTGCTGCCACACAGCCTGCGGTAGCAAAAGCAGCAAAATATTGCTCGCTAAAATAATGCTTATTCCTTGATATTTATCCTTAGCCGTAAACATCGCTATCGCGAGCGGCAAGGCACAAAAAACCAACCCCATAAATATCGCCTTAAAACCGGCAGATCGGGTCATCATGACTTCTAATAAATTTCCGCTGTAGCGACTGTTGATATTAGCGGTGATTAATTGCTCCCAACCATTCGCCAATCCCCAGTCCCAGTCATCATGCGTATAGGGTATCTGCGCAGCTATGTATATATAAAATGCTGCCAATAGTATTTCCAAAGCTACTATCTGCCGGTTGTCCTTCAGCCATTTCAAGCTACCTCTTTGCCTGCTCATCTGCCATCTCCTATGATACTTGTGATACTTTTGGTACTTTCGATATTTTTCAATCCTCGCACTCATTACGCTTGTTTTGTTAGCATTATAGCACAAAGTGGCACTCTTTGACAATATTTCAATGCCTATTTCTCCCGCAGTTTCCGCGCGATCATTTCCCCTACCTGCTCAGGGTCATATAATGTCAATTCTAAAAGCATCTCAAACGCATTTTCTGCCGCCATATCCTCGGTAGCAAAAAAATTAGCACAGGCAAAATTGTACTTGTCTAAATCTGCCATTTCATTTGCCCTATTTTTAATATCCCAGCTATCGTCCTGCTCTACCTCGATATACCAGTAGCTTTCGTGCAATTTTGGTTTTTCCATTTAGCTCACCTCAAAACTTTGATAAACTTTTTATAATCTAATGTAAAAAATTTGACAAATAGATTTTCTCGCTATATAATAAAAGATAGCAATCTTACCTAAAAAGGAGTTTTTTCCATGACACAGAAACGCATCTTGACCGGAGATCGTCCTACCGGCAAATTACATTTAGGTCATTACATCGGCAGTTTACAAAATCGTGTCAAATTGCAGGATGAATATGACACCTTTATTTTAGTTGCTGATATCCAGGCTTTGACCACTCATTTTGAGCGTCCGGAGCTTATCAAGCAAAGTATCTACGAAGTAGCTATGGACAATCTGTCCGTTGGTTTAGACCCAAACAAAGTAAAATTTGTGCTCCAATCTCATGTACCGGCTATCGCTGAATTGACTATTTTTTACTCGATGTTAGTCAGCGTCAATTCTTTGCGTCACAATCCTACCATTAAAACCGAAGCCGCTAACTACGGCTATGATGATATGACCTATGGCTTTTTGGGCTACCCTGTCAGTCAATCAGCCGATATTACTTTCTTAAACGCTGATTTAGTCCCGGTAGGCGAGGACCAATTACCTCATATGGAGGTCACTCGCAAAATCGTCCGCCGTTTTAACGATATGTATGCTCCCAATGAGCCGATTTTAGTTGAGCCCAAGGCTATGCTCAGCTCTTGCTCGCGCTTGATGGGCTTAGATGGTAATGCTAAGATGGGCAAATCCTTGGGCAATGCTATCTATCTCTCTGACACAGCGGAAACAGTAGCTACTAAAGTCAAAGCTGCCGTCACTGACCCCTCGCGCATTAGCCTAAAAGACCCGGGGCATCCGGATGTATGTATTGTCAATAAATATCATCAGATATTTAACCCCTCTGAGCATGGCAATATCTGCGAAATGTGCAAAAATGCCTCGATCGGCTGCGTAGCCTGCAAGAAAAATTTAGCACAAACCTTGAACAATTTGCTTGACCCTTTCCGCGAGCGTCGTAGCTATTACGAAGCACATCGTGATGAAGTCAAAGAAATCATCGAAAACGGTACCGCTATCGCTAATAAAATCGGTAATGAGACCTGCCGCAAGGTCAAAGATGCGATGCATCTAAAACTCTAAACTTTCACGCACCTAAAGCATTAGGTGCGTTTTTTATATATTTCCAAGCCAGCAAATTTGCGAGCCTATGATATTTTATATCTTAAAAGACTAAGAAAACATATTTTCAAAGAGGTAGAAAGGGGGCAGGTGCTTGCCCCCTTTCTCCTCTTTGGATCTCCTCATTCCCCTCGCAATGGTGAATGTAG
>CAYTOM010000202.1:0-230 GCA_964439335.1 uncultured Peptococcaceae bacterium
GACCACCTGCCAGCTTAACTAAAGTAATGAGGGCTGTTTTGGCTTTAGAATTAGCAGATATGGACGAGGATTTTGTGGTTTCGGATTTGGCGGCGGCTACCGGTGAAAGCCATATTGGGCTAAAATCAGGCGAGCAAATCAAAATGCAGGAAGTGCTTTATGGAGCATTGCTCCGCTCAGGCAATGATGCTTGTGTGGTGATAGCGGAAAATATAGCCGATAGTGAAGCT
>CAYTOM010000202.1:240-997 GCA_964439335.1 uncultured Peptococcaceae bacterium
TTGAAGGCACAGCTATTGGGCTGTAGAGATACGAATTTTGTTAATTCTAATGGGCTGCCTCATGAGGAGCATTATTCCAATTGCTATGATTTAGCGGTGATGACGCGGTATGCTTTAAAAAACGAACAATTTCGCCGGATAGTAGCTGCTGAGCAATATACGATGCACTGGTTAAACGGCAGAGAAAAAACTATTCGCAATACCAATAGGCTATTGGCGCTGTATGATGGGGCGATCGGCGTGAAAACCGGGACGACTAATGCTGCCGGACAATGCTTGATAGCGGCGGCAGAGCGTGATAGTGAGTGCTATATCGTTGTAGTGCTAAAAAGCAAGGATCGTTTTGGCGATAGTATAAAGTTATTAGATTATGCATTTTCTTTAAAGGAGCAATAGAAATGGAAAATTATCAAATAAGTACTTTAGCAAATGGCGTGCAGGTGATTAGCGAGGAGGTAGGCAATGTTCGCTCGATAGCTTTAGGTATTTGGGTCAGAGTGGGGTCACGCTATGAAAACGCGGACAATAACGGGGTGACACATTTTATCGAGCATATGCTGTTTAAGGGGACTAATCGTCGCTCGGCAAAGGATATAGCCGAAGAGGTAGACAGTATGGGTGGACAGCTGAATGCTTTTACTGCCAAGGAATACACCTGCTATTATATCCGCATGATAGATGAAAATTTAGCCCAAGGTATGGATATTTTGGCGGATATGCTTTTGAATAGTAAATTTGAGGAAAGTGATATTGATAA
>CAYTOM010000202.1:1007-2756 GCA_964439335.1 uncultured Peptococcaceae bacterium
TCTATTTAGATTTGAGAGGAAGAAATTAAAATGTATTCTGATGCTCCCGATGAATTGGCTAATGATTTGTTTAATGCTTTAGTTTGGCCTAATCATCCTTTGGGACGCCCGATTTTAGGGACAGAGGATACTTTAAAGCAGATCAATCGCCGAGTGTTGACAGAGTATATGCAGAAAATGTATACCGGTAGCAATATCGTGATTGCTTGCGCCGGCAAGGTAGAGCATGAGGAATTGGTGAGTTTGTGTGAGAAATATTTTGGGGCTTTGCCAAAGGGCGAGAGAAATCAATATCTGCCGATAAGTAGCTTTAATTATGCGCAATCCTGGGTACAAAAGGAAACTGAGCAGGTGCAGATTTGCTTGGGGGTAGAGGGGATTGCGAATGATGATAGTGATGAGCAATATGCCATGAGTATTTTAAATGCGTATTTAGGCGGTGGCATGAGCTCGCGGCTAGTACAAAAGATACGCGAGGATATGAGCATGGCGTACTCTATCTACAGTTATCATAGTTCATATAGCGATGTGGGGCTGTGGGGGATAGCTGCGGCTACGAGGGCGGAAAATTCGCGGGAAATGGTGCGGACTATTTTAAGCGAATTGCAAGCTGTAGCACGCAATGGAATCACAGAAAGTGAGCTCAAGCGAGTTTTAGGGCAATTCAAGGGCAGTATTTATTTAGGCAATGAAAGTGTCAGTAGCCGTATGAACCGCTTGGGGCGGTCGCTGATGTATCAGACGCGTGTCGTGATGCCTGACGAGTTAATCATGCGCTTAGAAAGAATTACTTTGGCGGAAATCCAAGCCTTGGCACAGAAATTGTTTAATGATAATAGATTGACCTTGCTGGCTTTGGGTGAGGTAGATGAAGAGCCATTACAAGAGCTTAGTTGTTTTTAGCAGTGGTGCTTTGGACAAAGCTATTGAGCAAATTTTTGATGAGAGGGTTTTCCAATAATTGCTGAATATCCTCCGGACGCAGTTGTTTAGGGAGAGTTGGTGGCGGAGTTATGCCGGCATTTTCTGCCGGTATTTTATTTTGGGTTGGTTTGGGTGCTTCCTCAGAGGCGATGGCAATAGTTTCGCGAGGCTGGATAGAGTTTAGATAGGTGTTAATCAGCGGTAGAAAGTTTTCGATGGAGGTCAGAAGATTATTGACTTCGGTGGTGATGCCCTGAATAGAGGTGCAAAATTCTCGCATATTGGAGCAGCTGCCGGTAATTAAAGCCTGGGTATTGCTTTGGCGCAATTTTTGCAGGAATGATGAATTGGGGCGTCTGCCGGCATAGATGGGATAGTTATCGCGGCGGATATAGGTATTTTCGTGGGTACGCTCCTTTTGCGGTATATCAATGGCTGAGATGTGTCTCACACTGCGACTCATCTATAATTCCCCCTTTATGGATTTAGTTGCTGTAATATATGATAAAGAGAGTCTAAAGGTGCTAGCTTTAGAGATGATATTAGAATAAATGGTAATATCTGCTTTAGCGATGTAATGGGCGATAAATACGGATTATTTTTATTTGGCAGTTTGCATGGTGGTTGCGGTTTTGGGAGTATTTTTTATGATGGGAAAGGCGAAATAGCGATTTTTAAGGTATTAATATAAGTTTGACTTAAAGTTTCGATAAACGATTTCGCAAAAAATAAGGAAAAAAACTAAAAAAATTTGTTGACAAAATGGATTGCCGGTGGTATACTAAATCATGTTGTTAAGACAACTTGGCGACATAGCCAAGCGGT
>CAYTOM010000202.1:2766-3112 GCA_964439335.1 uncultured Peptococcaceae bacterium
AAATCCTTTATGCTCCAGTTCAAATCTGGATGTCGCCTTAGATTATATTATATAATCTATGCCGGAGTGGCGGAATAGGCAGACGCACAGGACTTAAAATCCTGCGGAGGTAATACTCCGTACCGGTTCGACCCCGGTTTCCGGCATTTATTAAAGAGCTCAAGACTGCAATTAGTGCGGTTTTGGGCTTTTTTTATGTTTAAAAATAAGGTGGTGGCTTTTTGTTAAGATGTAAAAAATATTTTTTTAAAGAGGTAGAAAAGAATATCAAATCTTTTTCGTTAAGAGGGGTAGTAGTAAAAAACTTTTCAAAGAGGAGAAAGGGGGCAGGTGCTTGCCCCCTTTC
>CAYTOM010000203.1:0-630 GCA_964439335.1 uncultured Peptococcaceae bacterium
AAGACCATTAGCACTGTGCTGATAATCATCACCGCTAAGGCTACATAAAACTGCATCGATGGTCTTTCCCCTACCAAAATCATGCTAAACGCTACCCCTAAAAATGGGGAAATGGAATAAAAAGCACTGGTTTTGGCTGCACCTAAATCCTTTTGCGCCATAATGTAAAAATTGATGCTCATTCCATAGGCTACGAACCCTAAAACCATCGCGGCAAAGCACCAATAAAATTCCGGTATGCTTTCTCCTATTACCAGAGCAATGATAAAGCTACCCATGCCGGAAAAGCAGCCTTTGATAACGACTATTTCCTCAGAGCTTTTGTGGCTGATCATTTTGGTGCAGTTATTTTCAAAGCCCCAGCAAATGCAAGCCGCTATGACATATAGCGAGCCGGTATTGAGCATAAAGGCATCTGTCCCCTCAAAGCTCAAAATCGCACTTGCCACTGTCACCAAAGCTATCGCCAGCCACAACCTTTTGGAAATCATTTCTTTATAGATAGTTAGCGCAATAATTGAAGTGGCGACAATTTCAAAATTGTTTAAAAGCGAGACATTCGCCGAGGTAGTTTTGCTGATTCCCAGCATTAAAAATATCGGCGCGGCAATATCTAAAACCACCATCGCT
>CAYTOM010000203.1:640-3093 GCA_964439335.1 uncultured Peptococcaceae bacterium
TTTTGTTAGAGGCTCCTTGGGGGGAGTATGGCTGATTTTAGTTTTCATTAGGGAATACACTATCATACCTACACCGGCACCTAAATAAAGTAACGCCGCCATCATCGTCGTTTCAATATGCCCTATCAGCATTTTGGATAATGGTATATTTATCGCATACAAAGCCGCAGCTAATATTGCATAAAAGGTAGCAATATTTTTCATTTTTATTCTCCTTTGCTCCTATGGTCCATGACTATTATCCACACTTGATACTAAATTCATACATTTAACTACTTGATTGTAAACTAAGATATAGTATAATAAATATATCTATGAAAATCAAGGGAGGAATTTATGATGGATTTAATGAATGTGTTTACTACGCGTAAGTCGGTTCGCTCTTTTACCGGAGAATGTGTCTCGGAGGATACTTTGCAAAAAATCCTCTATGCCGCTAATGCTTCGCCGGTAGGTATGGGCAAATATGATTCTGTGCATCTCACCGTTGTCAAAAATGCGGAAATTCTCGCGGAAATTGAGAAAAATACTGCTCTCGTTTTTAAAGCAGACAATCACAGCTTTCTTTACAATGCTCCGGAGTTAATCATCGTCTCTACTGCCACAGCTGATAATGTCGGCTATTCCAATGCCGCTATCATCGCCCAGGATATGTCCCTTGCCGCAGTCAATGAAAATGTCGGTGTCTGCCATATTTGGTCTTGCGTCATGGCTTTAGCCGCTAATACCGAATTAATCCAAAAGCTAGGCATACCGGCAGGCTTTACTCCTGCTTGTGCCGTAGCTATCGGCAAAACCAGCGATACCTATACAAATCGTAATATTCCGCAGGATCGTATCACCTTAAATTATATATAAGCATCTACCAAAAAATCCCTCGAAAATTTATCGAGGGATTTTCACTTTCATATATTCAATTATATTTAATGACAATTTATTTGGCATAGACCTTTTTCTCGATTTCCAATCCTGTAGGAGTCTGGGCTAATCCGCCTAAGGCTGTTTCTTTTAAAGATACCGGCAAGGCATGAGCGACAGAGTCCATCGCCATAATGACATCGTCCATCGGGATACGACTCGTAATCCCTGCCAATGCCATATCGGCACATACTAATGCTAATGATGCTCCCATCGCATTTCTTTTGACACAGGGCACCTCAACCAATCCGGCTACCGGATCGCACACTAGACCTAAGACATTTTTGATAACCATTGCCGCTGCATGAATAGCTTGCTCAGGGCTACCTCCGGCTAATTCTACCGCGGCTGCCGCTGCCATTGCCGAGGCTGTACCGCACTCTGCTTGGCAACCGCCTACTGCGCCTGATACCGAGGCTTTAAAAGCAACTACAGAGCCAATAGCTGCGGAAGTAAATAAGCCCATAGTGACCTCTTCATCAGTTAATTGCAGGCTTTTTTGCACACTGGCTAATACTGCCGGCACTATCCCGCAGGAGCCTGCGGTCGGGCAAGCGACAATTCTACCCATAGAGGCATTAACCTCCGCAGTAGCCAAAGCAAAGCTCACTGCTTCGTTTAAAACTTGTCCGCACAAGGTGTGACCCTGACTATAATGATAGAGCTTCTTGCCATCACCACCAACCAAGCCACTTTTCGATATAGGAGCATTTTTAATGCCATGCTCGATAGATTTCTGCATAATCTGCCAGTTTTCCAGCATTTGCGCAAAGACTGCGTCCTCGCTAACCCCCTCTAAATTCGCTTCATGACTCATCATCAAGCGGCAAATGGAGGTATTATTTTCTGTAGTTTGTTGTAAAAGTTCGTTAATAGATGCAAATCCCATAGTATTCTCCTTACATTACCGGCGGTATAAATTTAACATCAATAATTACCGGCAATTCTTCGATTTCCGCCATGACCTCCGGCGGGACTAAGTCATCTGTTTCCAAAACCATAAAGGCGGTATTGGAGCGTTTTTCGCTACGATAGACTTTCATCGAGCAGACATTGATATGCTTTTGTGCTAATACTCCAGATATGGTGTAAATCGCTCCGGGGCGGTTTTGGTGAATATTGCAAATAGCCGGCAAATTACCCTCGATTTCTACCGGAAAATTATTAATTTCCGTAATCATGACTCTGCCACCGCCTAATGACGAGCCTACCATAATAAATGTATCGCCATCTTCGTTTAAAATTTGAAATTTGACCGTATTGGCATGGTATTTATCACCTAAATCAGCAGTCGTAATCGTGTACTCCAGACCGGCTTCTGCGGCGTATTTTTCCGCATAGCGGATACGCTCATCATCGGTATCCATACCGAGCAAACCGCCCAAAATAGCTAAATCAGTACCATGACCTTTGTAGGTCTCGGCAAAAGAGCCATGCAAAATAATATCAACCTTTTTAGGTGTCGCTGCCAAGGCTTTTGCCAATCGCCCCAGTCGGCATGCTCCTGCCGTATGCGAGCTGGAGGGACCAACCAT
>CAYTOM010000204.1:0-3066 GCA_964439335.1 uncultured Peptococcaceae bacterium
GAGCAAGCAGTATTCCATGACAGTGTTGGAAATGGATGAAGAAATCGTACGAAGAGAAGGTATGACAATACCAGAAATTTTTGAGTCAAAGGGAGAACCTTATTTCCGTGATTTGGAGACGAAGCTTTTGGTTGAAATGCAGGCATTAGTTACGACCAGCTTTTTAGCCAATCCCAGACGCACCGCTTCGGGGGTGGATTTTAATCGTTTGCTGATTTTGTTGGCAGTTTTGGAAAAGCACGCCGGATTGCGCCTAAGCAACCAAGATGTCTTTGCCAATACTATCGGTGGCTTTCGTATTGACGAGCCGGCAGCCGATTTAGCCTTGCTTGCCGCTTTGGCTTCGGCTTATAATAATGTACCGTTACGCAATGATTGCCTGATTTTAGGCGAAGTCGGCTTAAATGGGGAAATCAGACGCATTAACCATGTGAAAAAGCGCTTGAATGAGGGCGCAAAATTAGGATTAAAATATGCTATCATTCCCAAAAGCAATTTTGAAGAATTATCCGCCAAAGATTTTAATTTGGAAATCGTCGGTGTCCGCGCCGTAAAAGAGGCTCTGGCTGCCTTATTAAAATAACGCTTTCGCGATAAATTTCCCTCTGCAGTAAAGAAAATATATCTAAAAGAAAGCAGGAAGATTTTCCGTATATGTAGAAAGAAATTTATGTGAAATATTTTAACATATTCTTCTATTTCAAAAAGGAGGTGAAAAAATGATTAAAGTAATGCAAATTATTCTGGCTTTGCTGGGTGTCTGGGGTGGTTTTATTGGAGCAGTTCCATTAAGCACGCTGATTTTGCCTAACTTGCCAATCCCGGTTACCGGTAAAATGCAAATCGCATTTGTTGTCGCTACCTGCGTGATTGGTGGTTTGCTCGGCTTTTTATTGGGAAAACCTTTAGCCAAAGGTCTCATCAAAATGACCAACTGGTTAGAGGCTCGCTTGCAAAAAATGCCTATCCAAGATCTCATCGGCGGAGCTATTGGTTTGATAATCGGACTCATAATAGCAACATTTATTGGCTATGCAGTAGAAAAACTCCCCTTGGGAGGATATATTGCGATTGTCGTATGCTTAATTTTTGGTTATGTCGGTGCAGTGGTAGGTGTGCGCAAGCACGCTGAGCTTTTAAATCTGCCTACGATTATAAAAAGAGAGCGCGCTCGCTTGGCTCGTCCGAAAGGTACTTGCCCGGAAAGCGACGATGGTACGCCCTGCTCTCGTCCTAAAATTTTAGATACTTCGGTGATTATCGACGGCCGTATTGCTGATATCTGTCAGACAGGCTTTGTTGATGGTCCATTGGTAATTCCGAATTTTGTATTAGAGGAATTGCGCCATATCGCTGATTCTTCCGATGCTTTAAAACGCATTCGGGGTCGTCGCGGCTTAGATATTTTAAATAAAATTCGTCGTGAGCTGACAATTGAAGTACAAATCTCTAATGAAGATTTTCCAGATATTAATGAAGTAGATGATAAATTGGTACGCTTGGCGCAGGATATGTGTGGCTGTGTCGTCACCAATGATTTTAATTTAAACAAAGTCGCTGAGCTAAAAGGCGTCAAAGTTTTAAACATCAATGAATTAGCAAATGCTATTAAGCCGGTAGTCTTGCCCGGTGAAGAAATGACGGTCACTGTCGTTAAAGAGGGCAAGGAAATGAACCAAGGTGTAGCTTATTTAGATGACGGTACGATGATCGTCGTTGAAAATGGGCGTAACTATATGAATGAAACTATTGATGTAGTTGTCACCAGTGTCATTCAGACGAATGCCGGGCGCATGATTTTTGCTAAGCCTAATGAGTAATTAAATAGTTTTTAAGCTCCCTTGATACAAGGGAGCTTTTTTATATCTGCAAAAAAATTATGAAATATTTTTTTGCAGGAAATATACCTGAAGCGAATGCGATGGACGAGCGGAGAGGTATATTTCCTGCAGGGAGTATGTCGAATAAGGTGGGCAATCGTCCACCGTTTCGACAATACCGTTAGGTCAGTAAAAAACCTCTTTGGATCTCCTCATTCCCCTCGCAATGTTGAATGTAGCTCAGATGTACATTTATAGTTTCTATAGCTAAATGAGAAACACATCCGCCTATATCCAAGCTCACGCGCAGACACCATATGATTAACGGATAAACAGAATTGTCCACGCGGCAAAGAAAGTGCAACGGACAAAACAAAATAGCAATAGAAGTGATTTGAGCCGTGCGGCGATTGAGCACCTGTTTTAAGGGGGTTAGGGTGATTGTTAAGAGGGTTTAAGGGGGGAAATCAGCATCCCCGCTAACCCTCTTAACGAAAAAGGTTTAAAACAAGGTTAAATATAATTTTCAGGTAAACACCTGCCCCATTTTCTCCTCTTTGAAAATTGCTTTTAGTTTTTTAAACTGAAAATCTTAATTGCCTCCCCCACATTTAAAGAATTTCTAAAAATCACTTTCGGTGCTTGTAGTGCTTTTTTAAATATGGTATAATTTTAATATTAGACTTTAATTCAGACTTTTAAGGAGGAGATTGCATGGAAAAAAAGAAGAACTTTTTCTTTGCCAATACCGGGCGTATGATTCTTTCTATCGTAATCATCGGGATCATTGTCACCTTTACTCTATATAAACTACCGATACTCTGGTCGGGCATAGCTAAATTTATCGATATAGTCAAGCCTTTTATTTACGGCGCGATTATTGCGTATATTTTAATGCCATGCTATAATTTCTTTGTTAAGCATATGGCGAAAGCACTGAAAAACACCAAGCTCAAAAAACAATCTACCATTGCGAAATTGGTGGGACTTTTAGGCTGTATGCTGATTTTGCTCCTTATCCTTTATGCTGTAGTGGGCATTATCATTCCGCAACTGGCGCAAAGCATCATCAGTATCGCCGGTACCCAAACCATCGCTCAAAATGCCCAAGCATTTTTTAACGATTTCTTGCTCAAAATAGAGGAAAATCCGCAAATCTATGATTTATCCATCTATGTTTATGATTCCATTTATGCTACAGTCGCCGACTGGGTCGAAAATGATTTAATGCAATTTAGCGAAGATA
>CAYTOM010000205.1:0-3065 GCA_964439335.1 uncultured Peptococcaceae bacterium
TGAAGATGCTCCTGTAGCTAAAGCCGAGCCGCAAAAAGAAAGCAAAAAAGACGCTAAAGCTGACGCTCAGCCTACCGAAGCAAACGAAATCACCGAAATTTCCTATGATGATTTTGCTAAATTAGATTTGCGCGTAGCCGAGGTCTTAGCCTGCGAAAAGGTCGAAAATGCAGACAAACTTTTAAAATTCACCTTAAAAGTAGGCGAGGAAACTCGCACTGTCGTTTCCGGTATCGCTAAATTTTATGCTGACCCCCAAAGCCTCATCGGCAAAAAGCTCGTCTTGGTCGCTAATTTGAAACCGAAAAAAATTCGTGGCATTATGTCCCATGGTATGCTCCTATCCGCCGCTACCGCTGATGATAGTATGCTGGAATTGGTCCAAATCACCGGTGAAACTCCAAATGGCTCCCAAGTACGCTAAATTGTGGTGAAAAATGATGTATTTATTTGATACCCATGCTCATCTGATGGACGACGCCTACACCGCTGACAAAGCCGAGGCACTAAAACTAGCCGGCGAATTAAGCCTGGTGATGAATATCGGCTGCGATGTGCCCTCCTCCAAGGAAGCTCTAAAGCTAGCCGAAAGCTACCCTAATTTTTATGCGGCAGTCGGTATCCATCCGGAGGACGCCGTAAAATTTAATCCGGCAAGTTTAGCTGACATTCGTAATCTCGCCCTGCACCCTAAAAATCGAGCTATCGGCGAGGTGGGATTAGACTATCATTGGGATGTGCCGAAAGATATCCAAAAAGATGCCTTTGCCGCTCAGATAGACTTAGCCCGCGAATTGCATTTGCCTTTGATCATTCATGACCGCGAAGCCCACCGCGACACGCTTGATATGCTCACCTCCTGCCATGCCGCCGAGGTAGGCGGAGTGATGCACGCTTATTCCGGCAGTGCCGAAATGGTCAGAGAGGTCTTAAATTTAAACTTTTATATCGCTTTTGGTGGCGTTTTGACCTTTAAAAACGCCAAAAAAACGATCGAGGCTGCCAAAATGGTGCCACTTGACCGCCTGCTTGTCGAGACCGATTGCCCTTATATGACACCGGTACCCTTTCGGGGCAAGCGTAACCACCCTATCTATGTCCGCTATGTCGTAGAAAAATTAGCCGAAATTAAGGGCATATCGGCAGAGGAAATGGCAGAAATCACCTATCAAAACGGCAAAAGACTTTTTAATATTGATTGATATAAAAGCAGAATGCATTTCGTGTTCTGCTTTTAAGTTATATTTAAAGCTCTAAGTATCTCAAAAGATACTTAGTATCGCAAAAATACCTGCTTTACAGCAGACAAAAAATCTACTATAATTAGCCATATCGATTATAATTAACTATATCACTATACGGAGGTAAAAAAATGAAAAAAACAATCACTCTTCTTTTATTAGCAGTTATGCTGTGCTCTTTAGTAGCCTGCGGTGGCAATGACACCCCAAATGCCGACAACAACGAGCCGTTGATCGTCGCTATGGAATTGACTTATCCCCCATTTGAAACCAAAGATGAAAACGGCGAGCCTGCCGGACTTAGTGTCGATTTTGTCAAAGCCTTTGGTGAATATATCGGCAGAGAAGTCGTTGTCGAAAATATGGCTTGGGACGGGCTTATCCCCTCATTGCAAACCGGTAAAGCCGACATGATTATGTCCTCGATGACTATTACCGCCGAGCGTGCCGAAAGCGTGGATTTTTCCGATCCTTATGCCAATGCTCTGCTAGCCCTTTTAACCAACAAAGACTCCGACATTAAATCTATCGACGATATGAATGTCGAGGGACGCAAAATCGCGGTCAAAACCGGCTCTACCGGCTACTTTTACGCTCAAAACAATTTACCTAATGCCGAAATTATCGCTTTGCCTGACGAAAGCGCCTGCGTCATGGAAGTATCACAGGGTAAAGCCGACGGTTTTATCTATGACCAATTAACCATTTACCGCAACTGGCAAAATAATCTCGATACGACCAATGCCGTCTTTATTCCTTTCCAAGAGGCTGATTTGTGGGGTATCGCTGTCCAAAAAGGTAACACCGAGCTATTAGAGCAACTCAACGAATTTATCGCCCAATACACTGCCGAGGGTGGCTTTGATGAATTGTCCGATAAATATCTCTCCGCCGAAAAAGAGGCATTTGCCCAATTAGGCTTTAAGTGGTTCTTTGATATGTCCGAAAGCAACTAATCCAACTCTATTAACCAACAAATGAGTACGCAAAATGAAAATTAAAAATTTATTTCTTGCACCTAAAAATTCAACAGCCAATCCTTTGGCTGTTTTATTCAATTTTATTTTAGCTGCTTTAGCTATCATCGTCCTTTTTTGGTTTTCTTTGAGTAAAATAGGCGTGACCTTTAATTTTTCCTTTATCAGCACCTTTCAAGTGCGCATTTTAGCCGGATTTATCATGACGGTCAAGCTGAGCTTGGTCAGTCTGATATTTTCTCTCCTTTTGGGGATAATTTGCGCAATCGGGCAAAACTGCCGTATTTTAATTTTACGCAGTCTATGCACTCTATATGTCCAATTTATCCGCGGTACACCGTTAATCATGCAGATTTACCTGTTTTTCTATATCATCGGTACCGCTTGGCATATCGAATCCCGTTTCTGGGCAGGAGTGATTATCCTCTCTGTCTTTGAGGGTGCCTATATTGCCGAAATTATTCGAGGCAGTCTATTATCAATCGCTCCCAGCCAATTAGAAGCAGCTAAAGCAGTCGGTTTTACACAATTACAAACCTCGCGCTATATCATCATTCCCCAGCTAATTGAGCGCACCTTGCCGGCACTCGCCGGGCAATTTGCCTCTATCATCAAGGACTCCTCGTTATTATCGATGATTTCCGTCATCGAACTAACTCAGACTATCCGCGAAATCAGCTCTACTAATTTCAAGCTCTTTGAATGCTACATCTTTTTAGGCATTTTATATTTATGCTTGACCTTGCCTATTTCCCTTTTGAGCAAGGCTTTGGAAAGGAGATTTAGCTATGAAGATTGAAATTAACCAATTAGCCAAATATTTTTCCGCGGATAAATATGTCCTCAA
>CAYTOM010000206.1:0-3007 GCA_964439335.1 uncultured Peptococcaceae bacterium
AATCGGTGCAATGCTCCTTTTAGCTCGCTTTGTCTTTCGTTTTGATGCCGGCAAATTTATCCTCCCGGCTGATAAGCTCGAGCAAATGAAAAATGATAAAATGGATTTCGCTTGTAAGTTTGGCTTAGTTGTTTTAGTTTGCTACATCTCTGCTATCGTAGGTCCGGCAGTATTTCCCGGTATGCCCGGTGCTGCTACCTTAAACTCAATCGGTATCGGCGGTGTCAGTATCATCGCCATGATCGCTTTAGGCTTGCTTTCCGCTAAAAATAATCAGTTAGTGGATTTAGTTAAGGCTTGGCGTGATTCTACCGACTGGTCATTGATTTTACTGTTAGCTGTTACTTTCCCGATTGCTAATGCTATGACCAATTCCGAAACCGGTATTATGCCGACTATCATGGGTATCACCTTGCCAATCGTCAAGAAAATGGGCTTGACTATGTTTATCTTTGTCGTTTCCATTATCCTCGGTATCTTGACTCAGTTCACGCACAATATCGTTTTAGCAGCGATGTTTACCTCATTCTTGGTGCCGATTTGTGCGCAATTAGGCGGTAATATTTACACCTTCTTCATGGTTATGTTCTTCACCTTGAATGCGTCCTATGTCACTCCGGCAGCGAGCTTCCAATCCGCATTAGTTCATGGTAGCGAGCGCATGAGTAGCAAATGGGGCTATATCTTGGGCTTAGCGTACTTGATTATCACCTGGATTACCAACTTCCTGGTTACTATCCCTTTAGGCAATATTGTCTTTCAATAAAAGCTGAAATAGCAAAATATTGATCGGGTTTTAAATTAATCCGGCACTCGCTAAAGAGTTGCCGGATTTTTTAGATACGCATTTCTCTAAAAAGGCACAAAAAAACAAGCCAAAATTTGGCTTGTTTTTTTGCTAAAACCGTTTTTCTTTTTTATAAAAGAAATCCTCTTGCTTATACATCAGCTGAATAATCTCAACAATTTCTTCTACCGGAATAGACAGCACTCTGATAATCTCCTCAAATTGCTCCAAGGACATCTTGACCTTGCCACTTTCTAAATTGTTATAGCCACTTTTGCTTTTATAACCGACAAACTGTGCCATCTCCTCCTGCGTATAACCATTACGCATCCGATAAAGCCGGATCTTTTCTAAAAACAGTTCTTCAAACATGTTTATCCCCCGGTGTGGTATTTTTTATTCTAAGACATATTTTGCGATATTGACCGCGTGATCTCCGATACGCTCCAAATTAGATATGACATCTAAATATACCGCTCCGGCACTACCGCTACAGCGACCGGCATTTAAACGCTCGATATGGTCTTTACGCAGGCAAACCTCCATCTGGTCGATCATATCGTCGAAATCAATTACTTCCTTAGCCAAATCTTTGTCGCCGGTACGCAGAGCCTCCATACTATCATTCAAAATCTGCTGTACATAGCTAAACATCGTCTTCAAGCTCTCCTGTGCATTGCCGGAAAGATTGATATTATTTTCCGTACAATAATCCGCCTGCTCGACGATATTTTCCGCATGGTCGCCAATGCGCTCCAAATCGCCGACCGTTTGCAGGATAATATAGCTACGGTTAGACAAAGATGAGTTCAAATCCTTTTTAAATGTTGCCTCAATTACATAATTAGTGATATCTAATTCTAAAGAGTCAATAGCAGCCTCCATATGGCTGGCATCAAACTTATCCGTATCATTATGCTCAAAAAAGAAATTGCGTGCATGACCTAACGAATTTTTCGCCAAATCACCCATGTGAAGCAATTCTCGGGTAGCATTAGCCAAAGCTACCGGCGGATTGTTTAACAATAACGGCTCTAAGTACAACGGTTTGTACAATGCTTCGTCGACTACTTTTTGCGGTTCTTTATCCGGAATGAGCTTAGTTACAATAGATGCCAGCATCGCCACAAACGGTAATTGCAAAGCAGTATTTAAAATATTAAAGACACCATGCGTCTGGGCGATTTGCATTTTGATATTGATACCTTCCCAACCACCGGCAAAGAAAAATACGATATTCGTAAAATGCTCGACAATAAACGGCAGCACACCACATAAAAATAGCGGCAAAAATACGATCGTACCTAAAACTTTAATGATAAAGTTAACCAACGATGCACGTTTTGCATCCGCACTGGCACCAAATCCGGCTAACATAGCCGTTACAGTAGTACCGATATTGTCACCAAACAAAATAGGAATTGCCTGATTATAAGTAATTACACCCTGATAAGCCAATTCTTGCAAAACACCAATCGTAGCTGCCGAGCTTTGCACGATAGCCGTCAAGCCCAAACCAATCATGACACCAACCAAGGAATTATTATCGACCTGACTCATCAACTGAGTAAAGGCATCAGTATACGCTAACGGTTTTAAACCATCGCCCATAACATCCATACCATAGAAAAGCAAACCAAAGCCCAAAATAGCTTGTCCGATATAATTTGTTCTTTGCTTTTTCGCAAACATATAAAGCAATGCACCAACAAAAATTATCGGCAAAGCATAATCGGTTAAACTGATACCGATTAAATATGCGGTCAAGGTCGTACCGATATTCGCACCCATGATGATGCCGATTGCTTGCTTTAAGGTTAAAAGTTTTGCATTAACCAAGCCTACCGCAATTACGCTCGTGCCACTACTGCTTTGGATAAAGCAGGTGACGATAATACCGGTCAAAACTCCACGCAAAGGTGTGCGTGTGCCTTTTTCCAAAATCTTGCGCAAACGATCTCCTGCTATCATTTGCAAGCCATCGCTCATCAGCCTGATGCCGTATAAAAACATCGCTAAACCGCCGATAACCAGGAACAAAATTTCCATTTTGTCTACCTCCGTAATTGAGACAATTTTTTAGCATTTACTTCATTATTTTATCACACTTTTAGACAAATATAAACCATTGTTACATATTTTTCGGCAAAATTTTTATATTTTTTTTCGCTTGCCCACATACATACCAAAGCTAATTTATTGTTATATATTAGCTTTTGG
>CAYTOM010000207.1:0-2980 GCA_964439335.1 uncultured Peptococcaceae bacterium
GCGGCGTGATCGTCGGGTGAGCACCTAACATGGACAAATCGTGGTGATAGGCACCTTGGTCAATTAGCTTGTGAATATTCGGTAATTTGCCTTGGCTCAGTAGACGCTTGGTAAAACGAGGATCCATGCCGTCAATACCCATAACGAAGATTTTTTGACTTAGTTCTTTCATAAAATAATTCCTCCTTAATGATAAATGAAAAAGACAATTATATGCAAGCCTTTTATAATTGAAATTATAGTGGAAATAGTAATGATAAAAAAGAATTTGTTTGTTGTGAGCAGATGACGATATGTAAATAAAATTTGCAGCAGGTAGTTTAGATACGGAGAAAGCAAGCAATAAAAAGCAAAAAATCAAGCTATAAAAAGTAAGAGCGCATAAAGCGATATTTGTTAGCAAGAAAAACTTGCAGAACAGCCATAGTAATGATATAATAAAATCATAGGGAGGGATAATATGCGTTTAGAGCAGTTTACATATTTGCAAGCGATAGATAACTATGGCTCAATTAGTGCAGCAGCACGCAAGCTACATATTACTCATCAAGGACTGAGTATTGCTTTGCGTTCATTGGAAAGTGAATTAGGAGTTAGTTTATTGGAAAGAAATTCTCAAGGAGTACGGCTAAATGATGAGGGGAGATTTGTCCTGACGGCTTCGCAGGAATTTTTTGACAAATTAAAAAGAGTGCGCAATTTGTGCAAAAATTTAGACGGCAAGGTGCGCATATGCTGTATTTTTACGGTGGTCGAGGTATTCATGAATAATGTTTTGGCGGCGTATTATCATGAATATCCTGATGTCAAAATATATATTGATATCCTTTATACGCAGGAGGTATTTGACAAAATAGCTACAGAGCAGGCTGATATAGGCTTTGCAATTTTAACTGCTGAGCAATTAGCACAATTTAAAGAGCGATATCCACAGCTGGAAATGCAAATCATGACTTATACCGATATTTTTGTGGAGATCTCCAAATATCAAGAGCTGGCAACTCACAAAATGGTCAGTATCAAAAATTTACGCAAATACAAGATGTCTTTAAATGCTTCGCGTTCGCTGTTGCAGGACGAGTATCAGGTAAAGTTTTATGATAAGCTACAATGGCAGGTGCAGGATATAATCTTTGAACCGGTGCGCGGTATATATGAAAGTAGAATTTGTAATGATGATATTTTTGGGCTGACCTTTATGTCGCCGGGGAGAGTGCCATCTATGCGTCCGGAATTGGTAATGCTACCGTTAAAGGAAAATATCAGACGGTATGTAGTGGCATTTTGGGAGGATAAAAAGCCTAAGAGCTTAGAGATGGAGATATTATTAGATAGGATAAATGCTGCCTATCCTTTAGAGGATATTTTGGTTTGATATGAGCTGCTACTGATCAAGTAGCAGTGCTTTTTTACACTTTTTTGACAATTGTCTAAAAAACAGAACAGAAAAAGGTGTTTTTTGGTTGACAGTAAAGGGAAAATATTATATAATATTTAATTAAAAAATGGGATTTTGGCGAATGATGGTTTTAGTTGGGGTAGAAGCGGAGAAAGGATCTGAGAAAATGAGCGAGGAGAAGTTTACAGATGTAGTACTTATTGGTGCCGGCATTATGAGTGCTACTTTAGGAGCATTAATTAAAGAGTTAGAGCCTAATTGGAAGATTACAGTTTATGAGCAGTTGAACGAAGCGGGTGCAGAGAGCTCCAATGAGTGGAATAACGCCGGTACGGGGCATTCGGCATTGTGTGAATTGAATTATACGACCGAAAAGGCGGATGGTTCAATAGATATACATAAAGCTATCGATGTTAGCGAGAAATTTCAGCTTTCCAGACAATTTTGGGCATATTTGATCAAAGAAAATCGTTTGGATAGTCCGCAGGATTTTATCATGCCGTTAGACCATATCAGTTTGGTAGAGGGCAAGGATAATGTAAATTTCTTGCACAAACGCTATGAAGCTATGAAGGATAATACTTTATTTCAAGGTATGGAATATTCCGCTGATCCGCAAATTTTAGCTCAATGGGCACCGCTTATTTTAAAAGGTAGAAGCATTGCTGATTTAGCGATGACAAGAATGAAAAACGGAACCGATGTCAATTTCGGGGCATTGACTAGAAAAATGTTTGCCTATTTAGAGGAAAATGATGTCGAGGTCAAATATAATCATAAGGTCAAAGGCTTAAAGAAAAATGATGACGGCTCTTGGCAAATCAAAGTGCAGGATTTAGATACTAAAAGAGTGAGCTATAAGCGTGCTAAATTTGTCTTTTTGGGAGCAGGTGGCGGTAGCTTGCCACTTTTGCAAAAATCAGGGATACCCGAGGGCAGAGGTATTGGTGGATTTCCGGTAAGCGGATTGTTTTTAGTATGCAATAAGCCGGAAATTGTAGCTCAGCATGAAGCAAAGGTCTACGGCAAAGCCAAAGTCGGTGCGCCGCCGATGTCGGTACCGCATTTGGATACGCGCTATATCGATGGGCAAAAATCGTTATTGTTTGGACCATTTGCCGGATTTACGCCAAATTTCTTGAAATGCGGTTCCTATGCGGATTTGATTTTGTCAGTCAGACCGCACAATATCGTCAATATGGTGGCATCTGCCTTTAAAGAGTTTGGCTTGGTAAAATATTTAGTACAGCAGTTATTGCTGTCTGATGAAAAACGCTTGAAAGAATTGCAGGAATTTGTGCCGGAGGCTCGTTTAGAGGATTGGGAAGTAGTGAAAGCCGGTCAAAGGGTGCAGGTAATCGAAGAAAGCAAAGAGGGCGGTATCGGTACTTTGCAGTTTGGTACCAAGGTCGTCACAGCGGCTGATGGCAGTATTGCGGCATTATTAGGTGCATCTCCCGGAGCATCGACAGCAGTAGATGCGATGCTCGATGTCTTGCAAAAATGCTTCCCACACGAATTTAGCAGTTGGGAAGTAAAAATCAAGGAAATGATCCCCTCATATGGACATAAATTAGAACA
>CAYTOM010000208.1:0-2938 GCA_964439335.1 uncultured Peptococcaceae bacterium
AAAGGGCTAGGCTTTGGCGAAGGATATTTTAAAGATCATAGCCGATGATGATTTGAAAAAGCAAATGAGTTTAAGCAGTGAAAAAATAGCTAAGCGTGAGAGCTTAGAAGAAATAGTGGATTTTTTGGAGCAATACTTAACTTAACTCTTTGGGGAAACGGAGCGGAGCAATTTGGGAAGATATAGTGGCAAAAAGTTGCATTTTATCGGCTTGGGCGGTGTAGGTATGAGCGCTATAGCCAGTATTTTGCTGAAAAGAGGGTATAATATTTCCGGATCGGATATTGCCGAAAGTACGGTGCTGAAAAAATTAGAGCAGGATGGAGCGCGGGTATTTTATACCCAGGAAGCCTGTAATATCACCGATGATATCGATATCGTAGTATTGTCCTCGGCTATCCATGCTGATAATAGTGAATATCAGGCGGCTATCGCTAAAAATAAGCAGATCGTTCATCGCTCGGATATGCTGGCATATTTGATGGAGGATAAACGGGCGATTTGTGTAGCCGGAGCACATGGCAAGACGACTACTTCCTCGATGATTGCTTTAATGCTGGATATGGCAAAAAAAGAGCCGACGATTATCGTCGGTGGCGAAATTCGCCAGCTGGGCAGTAATGCAAAATATGGGGCGAGTGATTTATTGGTTGCCGAAGCCGATGAAAGCGATGGCTCTTTTGTTAAATTGCACCCCTGGATGACCGTTGTCACCAATATTGAGTGTGACCATATGGACCATTATCATAATTTAGAGGAAATCCAGGCGGCTTTTGCGGAATTTGTGGCACTTACCGGTAAAAATGGCGTAAATATTTTTTGCGCCGATAATGCTAATGCTTTAAAATTGGCTGAAAATGCACCGGGAGAAGTGCTGACCTACGGATTTGCTACCGATGCTACTATCCAAGGGCGTAATTTGCAGATAAAAAACGGCAAAAGTACGGCGGAGGTTTATTATCAAGGGGAGTATTTGGGTATTTTGAGCTTAAATATCCCCGGCGAGCATAATATGCAAAATGCTTTGGCGGCTTGTGCGTGCGGAGTATATTTAGGTTTAGATTTCGCCGATATTGCTAATGCTATAGATAGTTTTATCGGGGCTAAGCGGAGATTTCAGGTGTTGTCTACTGCCGGTGAAATTACGGTAGTTGATGATTATGCGCATCATCCGACCGAGGTCGCGGCGACGATTGCGGCGGCTCAAAGCTGTGAGCCTAAGCGTTTGGTAGCGGTTTTTCAGCCGCATCGCTATAGCAGGACATTGCATTTGGCTAATGATTTTGCTGAGTGCTTTGCAAATGTCGATCGGGTGATTTTGACGGATATTTATCCGGCAGGTGAGGCTCCGATAGCCGGAGTGAGCAGTCAGCTGATTTTAGACAAGGTCGCTAATGAGCACAAGGCTTTTGTGCCATTGGAGTCTTTAGCAGAGACGCTCTTGCAATATGCCCAAAAAGGTGATATAATTCTAATGATGGGCGCAGGTAATATTTGGCGGCATAGTGTCAAATTAGCCCAAATGCTGGAGGAAAAGTATAAATAATTGGCGGTGTAGAGGCTGTGAAAGCAAACTTTTTAAGCGAGATAAACGACGCTCAAATCGAATATAAAACTAAGCAGTCCTTGACCGGTTATAGTACTTGGCAAATAGGTGGCGAGGCGCAGGTGATTTTTTTCCCGAAAAACACCGTCGAATTAGCTACTATTTTAAAAAAAAGCGAGCAAGATATTCCGCTTATCGGACAAGGCTCCAATATTTTATTTAGTGACGAGGGCTTGGAATGGGCGATTTGCTTAAAAAATATGCGTGAAATCCTCTGGGAAGATAATACGGTATCGGTAGCAGCAGGGGTGCCACTGGCACTTTTGGCTAAGCAAGCAGCCCGGCGTGGTTTTAGTGATTTAGCGGCGTTAGGCGGTATACCGGGAAGCATAGGCGGAGCAGTGGTGATGAATGCCGGCTGTTTTGGCAGTGAAATCAGCGAGCTGATAGAAAGTGTCGAATGTTTAAGCAAAGATGGCGAAATTATCAAGCTGAAAAAAGAAGAGTGTGGCTTTTCCTACCGCAAAAGTTTATTTTCAGATAAAGGATTAACGGTAAGTGCGGTACAATTAGTTTGCCGAAAACCTGCGGATACAACAGAGGTGTTAGCGATGATGGAGGAGTATCGTCAAAAAAGATTGGCTACTCAGCCGTATGAGTATCCCAATTGCGGTAGTGTCTTTAAAAATCCACCGCAGGAAAGTGCCGGTCGTTTGATTGAACAGGCAGGGTTAAAGGGATATAGCGTAGGCGATGCCCGGGTGTCGGAAAAACACGCTAATTTTATCATAAATCGTGGGGTGGCTAATGCGGCAGATGTCTGCGAATTGATTAACTATATCCGACGAGTGATTTACGAAAAATACGATATAGAGCTACAGACAGAAGTAAAGTTTATGGGATTTGCAAATGATCCATTAAAATAAAATTATCCTTTGGGAGGAAATGTAATGAGTTACGCAAGCAGCAATTTTATCCAAAATATTATTACCGAAGACATCGCTAACGGTCGTACCAAGGTATTGACACGCTTTCCGCCGGAACCAAATGGATATTTGCATATCGGTCATGCAAAATCCATCTGCTTGAATTTCGGTCTGGCTAAAAATAATAATGGCTTGTGCAATTTGCGTTTTGATGATACCAATCCGGTGAAAGAGGACGACGAGTATGTCCAATCTATCATGGAAGATGTCAAATGGTTAGGCTTTGAATGGCATGGCGAGGTACATTATGCGTCGGATTATTTTGATATTTTTTATCAATGTGCCGTAGAATTGATTAAAATGGGCAAAGCCTTTGTTTGCGAGTTATCCGCAGAGCAAATGAAGGAATATCGTGGGACATTGACCGAGCCTGGTAAAAATAGCCCGTATCGTGATCGCAGTATTG
>CAYTOM010000209.1:0-2909 GCA_964439335.1 uncultured Peptococcaceae bacterium
GTTAATTCCGGTGGGGTGTGCTCTAAGCAGCTTTTGACAGCGGCGACGATGCTTTCGACATTATCTCGAAATGCCATGTAGATTTCTTTGTCGTTGACCTCTACTTGGCGTGGTAGACCGGTAATCAGTTCGCGACCATTAATGACGATGGAGTTGGGATTGTCATTGTAATCGGGCAAGACGGTGCCAATGGCAATTTTGACTTCTTCGGCAGTGCGCTCGCCGATTAACAGATTGTATTTTTTCTTGATAAAATTGACGATAGATTCGTCCATTTTGTCGCCACCGACGCGGATAGATTGGCTGGTGACGATACCGCCCAGGGATAAAACGGCGACATCTGTAGTGCCACCGCCGATATCAACAATCATACTGCCGGTGGGTTCTTCGATTGGTAATCCGGCGCCGATTGCTGCTGCCATAGGCTCGGTCATGATGTATACCTTTTTAGCACCTGCCTGCATACAGGACTGGCGGACGGCACGCTCTTCGACGGAGGTAGTACCGGCAGGCACACAAACTAAAGCCAGAGGCTTGGAGGAGAAAAATCCACTGCCCAGTGCTTTGTTAAAGAAGTACTTCATCATTGCCATTGTTGTGTCAAAATCAGCGATATAGCCGTCACGCAAAGGACGAATGGCGACGATATTACCGGGAGTACGCCCAATCATGCTTTTGGCTTCGTTGCCGACAGCTAAAACTTTGTTTTTTACATCTTTCTGGATAGCTACGACCGAGGGCTCGTTGATGATGACGCCTTTGCCTTTGACAAATACCAGGCTGTTGGCGGTGCCCAAGTCGATAGCGATTTCTTTTACCATATATGTCACCTCATATCAAGTTAGCAAGTAAAAATTCAAACTAATTTATTATACCACAAATAGCGCGCAAAGTCATCATATTTTTGCAAAAAATAATGTGTGAAAATCTGTAAAAGTGCTTGACAGCGCGCAAGTATTTTATTATGCTGAAAATAGAGAAAAGTAGGGAGGGATAATAATGAAGAAAAAAATCAGCTTGGTATTATTGTTGTGTTTTGCGCTCTTAATGTGTGGCTGTGGGCGTGAAAAGACTGTGGAGGAAAGAATAGCTGATTTTCCTCTGCCCGAGGAGGTAGCAATAGATGCAAGTGTGCCGGTGCAGGAGTGGGAATTTATTTTGCCTAATGGGGCATTTTTCGGAATGGACTATGAGATGGTGAAATTTTTATGTGGCGATGATGTGCTGGAATTTAGCAATGATAGCGAGGATTATGCGACATTTTTGCATGGAGGGATATTTTACGGCTTTATCAAGGATAATGATGGAGTATTGCGCTTGCGTAGCTTAAATATCCAAGATAGCGAGGAAAATTACGGAGATTATGGCGTGCTATCCGGGGAGCCGATTTTGCGTGGATTGGGAATAGGTGATACTTTGGAGGAGTTTTTCGCGGTTATGCCGGCGGAGGATACGACTTTGCGAAAAGCCGAGTGTCAGTATGTCTATGGCTCAGAGGATACTGAGAGCTGTGCGGTTTTAGAATTTATCGCCAATAGTTATTACGGAATGCGGATAGAGCCAAGCAGTAATTATACGATGCATATGAGCTTTTCGCGCAAAGGGCATAAGTTGTTATGGGTCGAAGTGTATGACAATAGCACATTTGCCGATTGAGCGAAAAGTGATGCTTGGGGTAAGAGATAATTGAAACGATAGAAAAATTTTTGATAGTATGTCAAGTAATAAAACTTGACATACTATTTTTGTTATGCTATACTTACATTCGGTAATGAAGAAAGACTGCCTGAGGTGAGAAAATGGACAATATTTTGGAAAAACGGCAGGTGTATATCTTGCTGTATGATTTATATGGCGGACTTTTGACTGATAAACAGCGTAATATTTTCGATCTTTATTACCAAAATGATTATTCTATCGGCGAGATAGCCGAGGAATTAGAGATTTCCCGCCAAGCGGTGTATGATGCTATCAAGCGTAGCGAGCATATTTTGGATGAGTATGAAAGCAAGCTGGAATTGGCTAAAAAAGAAATCAAGCGGCAGGAAATTTGGGAAGAGTTAAAGGAAAAATTACAATCGGCAGCTGATAGTGAGCTAAAAAGTGAGCTGCTTGGGATAATAAAGGCATTAGATCAGACGGAGGAGGAATAAGAGTGGCATTTGACAGCTTAGGAGATAAGTTGCAGGGTATTACCAAAAAACTGCGTGGGCAGGGTAAAATCAGTGAAAAAGATTTAAAAGCGGTAACCAGAGAAGTAAAAGTAGCACTCTTGGAAGCCGATGTCAACTATAAAGTAGTTAAGCAATTTACAGATAGAATTAATGAGCGAGCTTTAGGCAGTGATGTCATGGAGAGCTTGACTCCCGGTCAGCAAATTATCAAAATCGTGCGCGAGGAATTGACTGAGCTTTTAGGCGGAGAAATGGCAAAGCTGACATTTTCCTCTAAACCGCCGACCGTAATCATGATGGTGGGCTTGCAGGGTAGTGGTAAGACGACCACCACCGGTAAATTAGCCAGATTGCTGAAAAAGCAAAATAAGCGTCCGCTTTTGGTGGCGTGCGATGTCTATAGACCGGCGGCTATTAACCAATTGGAGGTTTTGGGTAAGCAATTGGAAATTCCGGTATTTTCTTTAGGTGATAAGGAATCTCCGGTGGTTATCGCCGAAAAGGCTGTAGAGCACGCTACGCGCTATGGTAATGATGTGGTTATTTTAGATACAGCCGGTCGATTGCATATCGATGAGGTCTTGATGGAGGAATTGCGCAGGATCAAGGAAACTGTCAAGCCACAGGAGATATTGTTGGTTGTTGACTCGATGACCGGTCAGGATGCGGTCAATGTAGCGCAGAGCTTTAATGAATTGTTGGAAATCACCGGCGTGGTTTTGACTAAGCTGGACG
>CAYTOM010000210.1:0-2890 GCA_964439335.1 uncultured Peptococcaceae bacterium
TTTATCCATTTGTGCTTTGGTTTCGCTATCGACAGTGAAAATGCCGTTGTTTTTCAGCTCGTCCATCCATTGAGCGACCTTTTGCCCATTATGATTGGTGATTTCAAATAAAAATCTCTCTAAGTTGCTGGAAATCAAAATATCCATCGAGGGGCTATTGGTCTGGAAAAACTCTCTCCTACGGTCATAAACACCGCTTTGGAAAAAGTCGGTCAGCACTTTATTAGTATTAGAAGCGCAAACCAATCGCCCAATCGGCAAGCCCATTTGTTTCGCATACCACGCCGCTAAAATATTGCCAAAATTGCCGGTAGGTACGACAAAATCAACTTTATCACCGTAGCTGATTGCTTTATCACGCACTAAATTTAAATAGCTCGCTACATAAAAGACTACCTGCGGTAACAATCTGCCCCAGTTTATCGAATTAGCCGAGGAAAATTCATAGCCATGCTCCTCAACCCATTTATTCATCTCCGCCGAAGCAAAGATTTCTTTGACAGCACTTTGACAATCGTCAAAATTGCCCTCTACAGCGACGACATGAGTATTTTTGCCGGTAGTGGTTTTCATCTGCAAAGCCTGCACCTTGCTGACACCATATGCCGGATAAAAAACGATAATTTCGGTATTATCGACATCTTTAAAGCCCTCTAAGGCAGCCTTGCCGGTATCTCCCGAGGTCGCCACCAAAATAGCCACCTTTTTCTCCATATTTAAATGCTGCATACCCTTTACCAATAAGCGCGGGGTTAATTGCAGGGCTAAATCTTTAAAAGCGGCGGTCGGACCATGCCACAATTCCATGATATAGTGCTTGTCATCTAATTTAGCTAACGGCACGATATCACTATGGTCAAAGCTCCTGGCATTATACGCTCCATGGACACATTCGCTGATATCATCAGTGGTATAATCCTCTAAATATTTTTCTAAAATGACCTCAGCTATCTCCTGATAGCTTTTGCCGATCATTGCGGTAAATTCTGTATCGTTCATCTGCGGAATACTTTCCGGCACAAACAAACCACCGTTGGGCACCATACCCAAAACGATAGCCTGACTCGCCGATACCGCCTCATAATTTCCTCTGGTAGAAATATATTTCATCTGTCAGCACTCCTTTTAATCTGCAATTTTAATCACCATAAATTAAACATACATTTTTAATTTTACTACAATCAGCATTTAAACGCAACACATTTTTCTCAAAAACCGATAATTCCTCCGATATCTATCTCCGCTTCATCAATCGCCACACTATCCGCTGCGGCTTCACTTTGCCCATTAGCGCCTACGCAAGGCTCTAGGACAAATTTTAACGACTGTGAGGCTAAAATATCCAAAATTTCGTTTAAAAGCACCACCATACCCATGATAAAAATATTACCTGCCATACTAATCACATTATGCCGTTCGTCAAACAAGCATGGTCCAAATTTCGGGCCACTCGAGCCACTGCCGGGATTTTGGATAATCATATTTTGCGTCTGAATAATACCTGCTCTAGTTTTATCAGCTTCCTCCTGCACAGCCTATCCCCTCCTCGTTTCGCAGTCCGCTCATCATAGGATATGCCCCAAATCCCCTATTAGTGACAAATATAAAAAGCAAGCGGTAGCTACCGCTTGCTTGAAAATATCCGACAGAACTTATCCTTTAAAACTGTCCTTTAATCCCACAGTCAAATTAAATACCGGCTTGCCCACTTGGCTATAGCGACTATCTACGCAGAAATAACCCATGCGTAAAAATTGGAATTTATCGCCGGCTTTAGCTTCAGCCATTTTCGGTTCAGCTTTGGCATGAGGTAATATTTTTAAGGAATCACGATTGACATTACCTGGAAATTCCTCGGTGCTATCCGGGATAAACAAACTATCATACATTCTAACCTCGACATCAATCGCACTACTAGCCTCTACCCAATGCAATGTGCCCTTGACCTTGCGCGCACTTGCCTCGCTACCGCTACCGCTTTCGCTTTCGGGATCATAGCTACATTTTAATTCGATAATATTGCCCTCGGCGTCCTTGATGACCTCATCACAGCAGATGATATAGGCATGTTTCAAGCGTACCTCTTTGCCCGGCTTTAAGCGGAAGAATTTCTTATTAGCTTCCTCGCGGAAATCCTCCTGCTCAATATAGATTTCCCGACCAAAAGGAATCTTATATGTGCCTAATTCCGGCTGATTGGGATTGATCTCAGCATCTAAATACTCGATTTGTCCCTCCGGATAGTTAGTAATCGTAATTTTTAACGGATCCAAAACCACCATAGCACGCGGAGCATTTTGGTTCAAATCCTCGCGCACACAATGCTCCAGCAAAGCCACATCGACTGTGCTATTGCTTTTAGCAACACCGATACGCTCGCAAAAATCGCGAATTGCTTCCGGGGTAAAGCCACGACGGCGCAATCCCGATACGGTAGGCATTCGGGGATCGTCCCAAGCATCGACAAAACCATCATCAACCAAGGCTTTTAATTTACGCTTGCTGGTTACGGTATTGGTCAATTCCAAACGAGCAAATTCTATCTGGCGTGGGCGATAGGGAAAATGCATGACATCAATCAAATTATCCACTGCCCAGTCATATAACGGACGATGGTCCTCAAATTCTAAAGTACACACCGAATGAGTAATCCCCTCGATAGCATCTTCCAAAGGATGCGCAAAATCATACATCGGATAAATGCACCATTTGTTGCCGGTACGATGATGTGCTGTATGGCTGATACGGTAAATAACCGGGTCACGCATATTCATATTAGCACTTGCCATATCTATTTTCGCACGCAAAACCTTGCTCCCATCAGTAAATTCGCCGTTTTTCATGCGCTCATACTAATCTAAATTTTCCTCAATACTGAGATCACGATAAG
>CAYTOM010000211.1:0-2882 GCA_964439335.1 uncultured Peptococcaceae bacterium
TATATTTCATATCTCGTGGCACATCAATCGTTACGCCACCGATAGCATCGATCGCCTGCTCAAAAGCATCTAAATTTACTACCACATAGCGGTCGACCTGCACCCCTAGGAGCATCGTAATTTCGCTCTTTAATTGTTCGATATTACCATTACCACCACCGACACCATAGGCAGCATTGATTTTTTTCACATAGCGTTTGACATTACTCATCGTATCACGAGGAATACTCATAATATTGAGCATATCGTTTTCGGTATCGATATGCACCATCATGATGGTATCGGTATTTAAGCCGACTTTGTCTTTGCCTATCGCTAATATATTATAGCTACCTTTCATGCGATTCATAAACTCGGCATCGGGATCATTAGATACATCGGGCATCGGGTCAACTTTCGGCGCGATATACATACTGGCGACCACATATCCCCCCAGTGCTCCGCACACACCCAAAATACCTAATAAAATTATCAACAATACCGTCTTAAACGGTGATTTTTTCTTTTTTTGTTTATCTTTATGACGCTTTAATTCGCTTATCTGCTCTGCGCTATCAGTATAATCCATTTGATCCATCATTAATTAGCCTCACTTTTTGTCCTAATTTTAAGAAAACGCCATCATATCTGCCATATTATACTCCCGTACAAAATAAAAAGCAAGAGCTATGAAAATTTTTCACTAATTCTTGATTAATCCGTACCAATCGCCTACGCTTAGACGCATTTTTTGCACAATATATGCACATTTTATCCACATATATCGCTTGTTATCCACATTTTTTGTGGTTTTATCCACTTTTTCAACTGTTTTATCCACAATCGGGGGATAACTCCAAACATCTGTTTTTTACAGACAAAATGAAGCCACAAACTACATCTTAATATTTCCGTAGCCAAGTCACCGGCAATTCTGCCCCCTCAACACGAACAGGCTCCGGATACTCCTCGCCGAATAACTCTAAGGTCACTTTTTTAATCACCTGTGGCTCGACAGGCTTATTAACTATGATTGGAAATGGAAAATCCGTAACCGGAGTTGTCTCTATCTTTTCCAAGCGGTACAATTCCTCCATGCCCTCCAAAACCTTGCCAAACACCGGATAGGTACCCTTGTGGTCGGGGCAATCTCTCAGCGGAAAGAAAAATTCACAGCCGGATAAACCATTTTCATAGCCACCCATGCAGACACACCCCGGATGAGCGATAGGATGCTCCATTTGCGGATCGATTTCATACTCATAAGGTATCAAATATTTGCACTCCTCATGATCAAAAGCCGAATAACTCATATCGATCCAGTTGCCCGGTACAATACGCTCGATAGCATGATTATCAAAAAAGCCGTTTTTTGCCGCATAAATAAAGCTATTTACGGCATTTGCCGCCACATTTGGCAAAAGCTCTATCACGATTTTAGCTCCGTTTTCCATAAAAATAGTTGCAATAGGATTCATTTCCAACACCTCATAAATTTTTATAATTTCTAATCTACCAAATCTATCAAAACGGCATTTGAGCTTTGTAAAAATTGCTCGCCGTTAATTTCCCTCATTTTTTCACCGTCAGCAAAACCACCATTAGCATAATTAGCACTAATCCGGCATAATCCGCCATGACAAACGGCGTACCCAGCCAGACGCTTGCAAAAAACATCGCCGCTAACGGCTCTACCGTCGCAAATAAGCTGGTTTTTAATGGGCCGATTAAAGCTACAGATTTTAAGTATAACACATATGCTATCGCCGTCCCCGGCAAAGCCACGCCCATTAAAGCCAAAACCATGCCAATATCCCATACAGCCCCACAGTGCCATATCGGCAAAAGCAAACTAAATAAAATACCGCTAAAGAGCATCGCATAGGCAGTGACTACGGTACTGCCGTATTTTTGAATTAAATTTTGCGGCATAATCGTATAAAGCACCAGCGATATCGCTGACACAATACCCCAAAATAGCACACGCCCCTCTAAAACCAATGTCCCTACCTGCCCATGAGTAGCGAGCAAAAAAGTGCCGCCCAAGGCTAAAAAAATTGCTATGATTTCAAATATTTTCGGCAACCTTTTGCCTTTTAAGCAAGTAAACACTAAAAGAAACATCGGCCCTAAATACTGAAGCACTGTAGCAGTACCGGCATTAGAATAGCTAATCGTCAAAAGATAGGTATATTGACAAAAAGCCAGCCCCACCACACTAAAAAGTAGCAGGTGGACAATATCTTTTTTACTTTTAAACATTTCATAACGCGATTTTTCCGTAAAATGTACCAGACTGCTCAAAATGCACCCTGCTACCAAAAGCCGAAACGCCGTCAGCCAGGTAGGATCGACATTTTTATAATTAAAAAGATATTGCCCGCAATTACCGCTAAATCCCCAAAAGACCGCCGCTGTCATCGCCAGAATAATCCCTTTTAATTGGTTGTTGTTCATTACAATTGCCAAAACCCTTCTAAAATTAATAGCACATTAATAGCACATTAATAGCACCAGCCCTACTTTTAAAGTTGCTCCTAAAGCTACTTTGAACGCAATCGTGGCTAATAGCGCCCATTTTCCTTGATTGCCCGATCCATCTCACGCTTAGCACTCTTTTGCGCTTCGCTTTCACGCTTGTCATACAGCTTTTTACCGCGCACCAAAGCTAATTCTACCTTGACCTTGTCGCGCTCGAAATAGACCTTTAGCGGTACCAATGTCAAACCATCGGTCTTTACCTTGCCATACAAGCGCATAATTTCGCGTTTGTGCATCAAGAGCTTGCGTGGGCGCAAAGGGTCGACATTGAAAATATTACCATGCTCATACGGACTAATATGCATTCCATGAATAAATAATTCGCCATTTTCGATTTGAGCATAGCTGTCCTTTAGATTTAT
>CAYTOM010000212.1:0-1849 GCA_964439335.1 uncultured Peptococcaceae bacterium
ATTAATATCCTCCTGCTTAGCTTGCTCGCCTGCATTTTCCTCCTGCAAGATATCCTGCTTCAATTCAGCGCGCATTTGGCTGATTGTCTCCTTGGCACCATCGCAGCCGGTAACAAGCATTAAGCAAAAAAGTATTGCCACCACACCTATTTTTTTCATCGTTCATCGCTCCTCGCTTTGAGTATAATAATTTATATTCCGCGAGGGGTGAGCGATATACATAAATTTAAGCAATTTTTACTCGTTGTCCGGTGATTTTAATAATAATTCTTCATACTGTTCGCTGTCTTGTCTGTCGATAGCCTCCAGGCAATCCTCGAGCCAAGCTATTTTGCTTTTTAATGTTGCTATTTGTTGCTCACTCAGCTCAGCATTAGCCAAATCAGCCTGTGCATCTGCCAATGCCGTGGTTTTTTCCTCTTTTTCGTACTGCCAATCAATTTCCACCGCCATGGCTTTATTCATCGGTTGCGCGGTGCCATTAGAGTCCTCGCTTAGCATTTGCGGTGTGCCCGCGCTATAGCTGGCAACCTCGTCGAAATCAGCACTATGGCTACTGACGACGGTACGGCTATTGATAGGCTCCTCATCATGGCTCGCGTCTAAGCTGATTTTATCTACTGCCATAGATGCCAAAAGCACGCCTGCTGCCAATGCCGCTACGGCTAAATATCTAACTGCGTTACTTTTCTTTTTACTAAGGGGGGGAATTGTCGCTGGTTGTGGTTTTTGCGGAGAAACACTGCTCAAAGCTCCCATGATACTTTGGTGCAATTCTGCCGGTGCTTCACATTCTTCTTTGCTCCATTTTTCCAATAAAGCATCAATCTCGGCAAAATCCTCTGCCCACATCTCATTATCCAAATCATTTTCTCTAAGCATTGTCTCACATCCTTTCATCTGATGAAAATTGTTCTTTTAATAGCTTTTTCGCTCGAAATAGCCTGGATTTTACTGTCCCGACCGATATATCAAGTGCTTTTGCTATTTCGTCATAGCTATATTCTTCAAAGGCTCGGAGAATCAAAACCTCTTTATATTCGTGCGGAAGTTTTCGCAAAATTTCCTCTAAATGGCGCATATCCTCTTTTTGATCTAAGCTCTTTTCCGGAGTGGGATCGGTGGTGGGGATAGGAGTCCCCCCGTTTTCGCCCTCCAGCATTTCCTCTAACGAGACGGCATTTTCTTTGCTTTTACGCAAATGATCCATGCATTTATTGCGGCAAATTCGTTTAATCCACGCTCCAAACGACGCCTGATCCTTGAGACCGGCTAAGGATTTATACGCCTGCAAAAATGTCTCCTGCGTCATGTCCAATGCCCACTCTCTATCTAACAAATAGTGGTAGGCTATATTATAAATGCTTTTTTCATACAAAAGCACCAACTGCTCAAAAGCCTCATGGCTTCCGTTCAAGCTCTGCTTTACTAAAAGCTCCTCCTGCAATCTTATCCCTCCATTTGTATAGACGCAAAATCTCGGATTTTGTTTCCGTAAATTAAAATTTTAGGTCTATTTTTGCTCATTATTTTCTATTTGCATATGTCTGGCTCGTTTCAAGGTATCCTTGCCATAGCGATTATTTAACCCATCTAAGGTTTGGTCTAATTTTTCGCGTTTTAAGCGCAATTCATCGCCAAATATCTGCTGGGCGCACGGTGGATTTTTTTTCAGATGTGTCGCCGCCAGTCCTATCAATCTCACCGGCTCATCATGATAATATTTATCCAACAAAATCATCAAGGCTTGGTAAATTTCGTGGTATGATGCCGTATAATTTTCCAGCATCATTGCTCTGCTTGAGCGTTTTAAATCCGCATAGCGAAATTTCAAGCTCACTCCGCGGCA
>CAYTOM010000212.1:1859-2878 GCA_964439335.1 uncultured Peptococcaceae bacterium
TTCAGCTCATATCGGCGCAAGGTATGAGCGACATCATCAGCCAGCACGCTCAAAGTATCGGCTAATATTTCTCTATCGGTAATATCTGTAGCAAAGGTGATCTCTCTGCCACTGGATTTAGCTTGGTCAATCGGTTCGACGGCTCGATTGTCCCAGCCATTTGCCAAATCATGCATCTGCCCACCATTTTTGCCAAAGACTCTTTCCAAAAATTTGCGGTCGCATTTAGCTAATTGCCCGATGGTGGAAATACCGTATTGCTTCATTTTTTCGGCGGTTCTCGTCCCTACGCCAAACATATTTTTGATAGGCATAGGCCAGACCAATTCTGCTATTTTTTAATCAGGCAGATAGGTCAATCCGTCAGGTTTATCCATTTCCGAGGCTAATTTAGCCATAAATTTGCTATTGGCAATACCCACTGAAGCGGTCAAATTGGTTTCTGTTTTTATAGTTTCTTTGATTTTTTCGGCGATATTTTGCGGTGTACCAAACAATCTCTCTAAGCCCGTAATATCCAAAAAAGCCTCATCTACGGATATTTGCTCTACTTGTGGAGTAAAACGAGCAAATATCTCCATTATCTTTTTGGATTCACGATGATATTTTGCCATATCTACAGGCAGAAAAATTCCCTCCGGACATTTTTTCTGAGCCTCGGCTATTGCCATCGCCGAATGCACGCCGTATTTACGCGCTTCATAGGACGCCGTAGATACTACGCCGCGTCTGTCTGCGCTACCGCCGACGATAATCGGTTTATTTAGATAGGCTTCGTTATCACGCTGCTCTATTGCTGCAAAAAATGCATCCATATCTACATGTACTATCCATCTGCGCATCATATCACCTCTAGCTTATTATAGCATGGAATAGGTGGGAGGTAAATATGTTTGCAGGGGTTTGCGTTTAAAAAAACAGTCTTCAAAGAGGTAGAAAGGTGGCAGATGCGTGCCCCCTTTCTCCTCTTTGAATCTCCTCATTCCCCTCGCAATGGTGAATGTAGATTAGTTGTACAT
>CAYTOM010000213.1:0-2859 GCA_964439335.1 uncultured Peptococcaceae bacterium
ATCGTGCAGGAAATGATTTTGGCTGAAACTGTCGAAGAGCGTGAAGTAGCATTGGCAAAATTGTTGCCTATTCAGCAGAGCGATTTCCACGGCATTTTAGATGCTATGGTTGGCTTGCCTGTTACTATCCGTTTGTTAGACCCGCCGTTACATGAATTTTTACCGAATGCTGAAGAATTAGCTTTGGAAATCAACGATTTACATCATGCTAATGCTGATGCTGCTGTAATTGCTGAAAAAGAAGGCTTGCTCCGCAGTGTCAGAGCACTTCATGAAATGAACCCGATGCTCGGTCATCGTGGTAGCCGTTTAGGTATTACTTATCCGGAGATCTATCGTATGCAGGCTAGAGCTATTTTGCAAGCTACTGCTGATTTGATCAAAGAGGGTAAAGATATTAAAGTAGAAATCGAATTGCCGTTAGTTATCGATCCGGAGGAAGTAAGAATTTTGCGTGAGGAAATCGAAAATGTCGGCAGAAGTGTCATGGAGGAAAAAGGCGTTCAGTTTGATTATCAAATCGGTTCGATGATTGAATTACCGCGCGCTTGCCTGCTGGCTGATGAGTTGGCACAGTATGCTGACTACTTTACCTTTGGTACCAATGACTTAACCCAGACTACTTTAGGCTTTAGTCGTGACGATGCTGAGGGCAAATTTATGCCGGCATATCGTGAGAGCAAAATTTTAAAAGAGAATCCGTTTGCTGTGTTAGACCGTAAAGGTGTCGGCAAATTGATTGAAACTGCTGTCCAAAAGGGTAGAAGTGTAAAACCGGGTATTTCCTTTGGTATTTGCGGTGAGCATGGTGGTGAGCCGAGCTCTATCGAATTCTGCCATGGCGCAGGGTTGAGTTTTGTTAGCTGCTCTCCGTATCGTGTACCGATCGCTCGTGTAGCTGCTGCTCAGGCTCAGATTAAAAATCCGAGAAAATAATTGAATAATTAGCTTTATGATAAAATCTCCTTTAGTATAACTAAGGGAGATTTTTTTGAAATTATACTTTTACAAATTTAAAACTTAAACTAAAAAAACCTCCGCTTGGGATAAAATAAATTATAATTTTAATAGTTGATTGACAAGTATGAAATTTATGTTATCATATAAAGATAAACAATAAACTAAAAACAGCATTTATTTGGCTATCGAAAGGAGAAATTACAATGAATACACCGGCACAAATTGCCCAAAATTATGTAAATATCGGCATAGGAAAAACTAAGCTCTCATTGACTAAAATGTTTGTTTTAAGCATCTTTGCCGGAGCGTTTATTGCAATCGCAGGAGTAGGCGCGACGACCGCAGGCGTAACTATTTCAAGTCCCTCAGTAGCTAAATTGGTGGGAGCATGTATCTTTCCGGCAGGACTGGCTTTGTCATTAATTGCCGGTAGTGAGCTTTTTACCGGTAATTGCTTGATAGTAATTCCTCTCTTAGAAAAAAAGGTGACTGCTTCGGCAATGCTTAGAAACTGGGTAGTAGTTTATCTGGGTAATTTTGTCGGCGCATTGTTGATTAGCGTGTTAGTAGTCTATAGTCATACTTTTGACTTGTTTTCGGCTAAATTAGCGGCTACTGCGGTAGCTACTGCGGATATGAAATGTGGACTGTCTTTTGGCGATGCCTTTTTAAGAGGTATCATGTGTAATATTTTAGTATGTTTAGGCGTGTGGATGGCATTTGCAGCTGATGATGTCGCCGGTAAAATCATTGGGCTGTTTTTCCCGGTTATGATTTTCGTTTTGTGCGGATTTGAGCACTGTGTGGCAAATATGTATTATATCTCTTCCGGTATAATGGCAAGCAGCATGTATGGTATTGAGGCAGTAAATTTAAGCCTGCAAAACTTTTTAATAGGCAATTTAGTGCCGGTTACTTTAGGCAATATCGTAGGCGGAGCAATGATTGGTATCGGCTATTGGTTTGCCTATTTGAAAAATAAGTAATAAAAAAGCAGCAGAGATTTCTGCTGCTTTTCCCAAATTAGCAAAATTAATTCTGCCAAGGAGGTAGGCAAGTGGGCTTTTTTAATTTAGGCAAGGCAGTTAAATATCTGGATCCGCTCAAAATAGATTCCTCGCGGTGCTTATTAAATATTAGTCCGTTGAGCTCGTGCCAAAAATGTCAGGACATCTGCCCTACACGGGGGTTGGAATATACTAATGAGCTCTGGCAATATGATAACTGCAACGATTGCGGTTTGTGTGCGGCAGTCTGCCCCCAAAAAGTGTTTACCTTTGACAGAGAAAAGCTGGCTCATGTGCAGGATAAAAATATACTTTTAGCGTGCATAGAGCAGGGAGAAATCAGTGGGGCGATTTCTTGCCATTGCTTGCAGCAATTTACGCTTGAGGAAATAGTGGGGCTTTCCGAACAAAACAAGACTGTAGCGATTTTTGCGGCGGTAGACAGCTGCGAAGCGTGTGGCAAGGGCTTTTGGATAGATGGATTGAAATTGCGCTTACAGAGCTTAAAATTAGCGGATAATATCGTCTTTTTGCATGATAAAGATGAATTGTGGGCTTGGCAAAAGGAGCATGAGGAGCAGAATTTAAGCAGGCGTACTTTTTTTGAGCAGCTCAGCCAAAAAGGACAGCAGGAAATTAAAACTTTAGCCAAAAAGGCTACTGATGAAACCGAAAAAGTGCTGACGGAAACGATAGAGCATTTTAGCGATAGCCAAAAGGCATTTGAGGTGGAAAAGGTAGCTGCGGAGCGTCAAATAGTATATAAAATGCTTAAAGATAAAGATTTGTCCGCGGAGGAAATTAATCTGCCATATCATTTACTGCAAAATAATGCGTGTATTTTTTGCGAAGCGTGTGTGCGACTCTGCCCGACAAAGGCATTACAGATTAT
>CAYTOM010000214.1:0-2858 GCA_964439335.1 uncultured Peptococcaceae bacterium
TGATGTAGTATCACAGGTAGATATGCAGGAAGTCAGCAATGCCTTGAATCAAACTACCAAAGAAATTTCCCAGCGTTATGATTTTAAAGGCTCGAAAAGCGAGGTCGTGAAAGATGATGAGGGCATCAAAATCACTACCGAGGACGAGATGCGTTTAAATGCGATTATTGACATTTTAAAATCAAAATTTATCAAGCGCGGTGTCAGTATCAAAAATTTAGAATATGGCAAAGTAGAGGACGCTGCCGGTGGTATGGTGCGTCAAAAAATTAAAATCAAACAAGGCATCGACAGTGATGTAGCGAAAAAAATCACAAAGGATATCAAAGAAACCAAACTAAAAGTTCAAGCCCAGATCCAAGATGACCAAGTACGCGTCAGCGGTAAAAAAATTGACGATTTGCAAAGTGTCATCGCGTTCTTAAAGGAAAAGGATTACGGTTTAGATCTCCAGTATATCAATTTCCGCTCATAGCGAGCTTAATTTCAGATAATTTGTCAAAAAAAATCCTGCTTTTATATAAAGCAGGATTTTTTGATGTGCAGAAATGGTTACAGATACATATAATAACGAAAAAGTACTTGACAAGGGAAATTGTTAGGTTTATAATATCTCACATAGTAAGATACTCACACTGAAAGATATTTATACTGTGAGATAAATTTATAGAAAGTGATGGTGACAATGCCGTTTAATGATTTAACCAGAGAGTTGTTGGAAACCGTTTCGTTGATGATGAGCCAGTCAAAGCGCCAGGCTGCCAAGATGCATGGCGGGGAGATGGGTATTTTGTGCTATTTAAATCAGCATGGTGACCAGGTGACTCCGGGGTGTTTGCAAAAAAAATTAAATGTCGGTTCGGGTAGGATAGCCAATGCTTTAGGAAATTTAGAAAACAAAGGCTTGATTGTGCGCCGCAATGCTACCGAGGATAAACGAAAAACATACATATCATTGACTGATGCCGGTAGAGCGGTACTGGATAGCCAATGGATGGACTATTTCAATCACAATAAAGCTGTGCTTACGATGATGGGCGAAGAGGATGCTCATGAGTATGTGCGTTTGCAGAAAATATTTGTGATGCTTAGTGATGATTTGCAGAGAAAAGAGAAAGGTTGATAGGTATGACATTTTTACAAAAATTAGGTTTCACTAAAAAACAAACAGTAATGATGCTGGTATTTGTGTTAGCAGGCTTTGTAGGTTGCTTAAATCAGACCTTGCTATCGCCGGCGCTCCCCAGCATTATGAAAGAATTTGCAATTGATGCGTCAATTGCTCAATGGCTGACTACCGCATTTACGATGGTCAATGCTATCATGGTGCCGATTACCGCATTTTTAATCGATAGATTTTCGACTAAAAAGCTATTTTGCTTTTCCACAGTAGTATTTACCGTAGGTGCGGTCTTTGCCGCCATTGGCAATAGCTTTGCCTTTGTTTTGGGTGGTCGTATGCTCCAGGCAATGGGCGCAGGCATTTTGATGCCGATGCTACAGGTAGTTATGCTGGTTTTGGTTAAGCGTGAGTATCGTGGCATGGTAATGGGTGTCTTTGGCTTGATTATCTGCTTTGCTCCGATGATTGGGCCTACTGTCGCCGGAATTATAGTTGACCAGTACGACTGGAGATTTTTATTCTGGATTATCGCAATATTGATGTTTCTCTGCTGCGTGATAGGTATGCTTACCTTAGAAAATGTCGGTGAGCAAAAGGAAGTATCGTTAGACAAATTATCGGTCGTCCTTTCTACGATAGGCTTCGGTGGTTTGTTGTATGGCTTTAGTGCGATTGGCTCCTATGGCGTGCATACAGAGGCATTAATCGTCATTGCAATCGGAGTAGTGAGCTTGGTAGTATTCTTTAAACGCCAGCTGAAAATTGACAATCCGATGCTCCAAGTACGAGTATTGCAAAACAGAAAGTTTTTAACAGGTACGATTATCACCATGATCGTCCAGGCAGCGATGATGGTAGCTACGGTTATTTTGCCAATTTATATCCAGACAATCTGCGGTTACTCAGCGACAGTCAGTGGTTTAATGATGCTACCGGGAGCAATTGTCAGCGGTGTCATGGGTGTAGTTGCCGGCAAAATATTTGACGATAAAGGTCCGCGTGGCTTGGCTATCATTGGCGCGACACTTTTGACGATAGGTAGTATAGCATTTGTCTTTTTAACCGAGACGACACCGATTTGGTATCTGTGTGTGATGTTTGTCGTGAGGTCGTTTGGTATGTCCATGCTTAATATGCCGCTTAATACTTGGGCGTTAAATGCGTTAGACAACGAATTTATCTCTCATGGTACAGCTTTGGGTAATACTTTCCGTCAGGTGGCAGGCTCTTTAGGTACGGCGGTACTTATCACTGTAATGTCGATGATTACCAATAGCCAGAGTGCGCAATTAGGTGCGACTAATGCGATGCTTTTAGGTATCAATGTGACCTTTGGTATCGCGGCAATACTAGCCCTTATTTGCTTAGTATTGTCCATCTGGAAAGTAAAAGAAAAATAATTTTAAAAAGTAGCTTGTAAAATTGTTTTAGATAATTTTAAAATGATTTATGAAAAGGACTGTTTTTAAACAGTCCTTTTTTGTGGGCTAAAGTCTGCTACTTTTAGCTTGACAGCACCGACAAATGCGAGTATGATTAAATATAATGAAACCATTTAAGGAGTAATTTTGCGATGACAAATTATAGTTGCTTTGATATTATAGGACCGGTCATGGTTGGTCCCTCCAGCTCGCATACAGCAGGAGCGTGCCGACTGGGGCGATTGGCAAAAGCCTTGGCAGCGACCCCGAAAAAGGTCGATATTATTTTGCATGGCTCTTTTGCCGAGACCTAC
>CAYTOM010000215.1:0-2858 GCA_964439335.1 uncultured Peptococcaceae bacterium
CGATGACCTCTTTGGCGATACGGCAGCTTTCGGAGGCGTCTTTGGCATAGTAATCAGCCCCGATTTTTAAGGCATAATCAGCGGTCAGTACTGCTCCGCCGACCATGATTTTGCATGGTACATTATTTTCGTGCAGCATCGTAATGGTTTTTTCCATACTGGAAAGGGTAGTAGTCATCAGAGCACTTAAACCGACTAAAGGTACCTCCTGCTCGATAGCCGTAGCGACGATTTTTTCCGGTGGGACATCGCGCCCTAAATCAATAACTGTATAGCCGTAGTTTTCCAAAAGTACCTTGACGATATTTTTGCCGATATCGTGGATATCGCCTTTGACAGTGGCGACGATAATTTTGCCTTTTTCGGTAGTGTTTTGGCTGTGCTCCTTCATGTAGGCTTTTAATAAATCAAAGCAGACTCCGGCAGCTTCGGCGGAGATGATCAGCTGGGGCAAAAAGATAGTGCCGACTTCAAAATCTTTACCGATTTCATCCAAGGTCGGAATTAATATTTCGTTGATAATGCTCATCGGCTCCATAGTTTCCAACAGAGAGGCGGTTTTGCTTTCGGCTTCTTTTTTCAGACCGTCACGCACTAATTGATTTAAAGAGGAATCATTATTAGCGGTGGTATTGGTGGGGGCTATCTGATTAGCCGAAGTAGCATTGGCGTAGGCGGCGATGTAGGCTTTAGAGTTTTCGTCGTAGGAATGTAGTAGGCGGAATGCTCTGATGACGCCGGTCATTTCAGCGACATTAGGATTGATGATAGCTAAATCCAAGCCTCTTTCTAAAGCCATCGCTAAAAATGTATGGTTGACTAAACCGCGATTAGGCAAGCCAAAGGAAATATTTGATACTCCTAAGACGGTTTTGACGCCTAATTTTGTCTTGACCATTTCGATAGCCTTTAAGGTTTCGACAACTCCCTTTTGTTCGGCAGAGGCGGTCAAGGTCAGGCAGTCGATGATGATATCCTCTTTTTTGATACCTAAAGCTGTAGCTCTGTTGACAATGCGCTCAGCGATAGCAAAGCGCTCCTCGGCTTTTGCCGGGATACCCTTTTCGTCTAAAGTCAGCCCTACTACGGTGGCACCGTATTTTTTAACCAAGGGCAATATAGCACTTAGGCTGGCTTCCTCGCCATTGACAGAGTTGACGATAGGCTTGCCGTTATAGATACGCAGAGCCTTGCTTAAGACAGCGACATTGGTACTGTCGATTTGCAAAGGTGCATTGGTGATAGACTGCAAAGCCACTATAGCGTCCTGCATCATTTCGACTTCGTCGATATCGGGCAAACCGACATTGACATCTAATATTTCCGCTCCGGCTCTGGTTTGCTCGATTGCCTGATGCAGGATATAGTCGATATCATGCTGAAGCAGGGCTTCTTTAAAGCGTTTTTTGCCGGTAGGGTTAATTCTTTCACCGATGATGCGTGGCTGGTCGATGTAGACGACCTCGCTGGGAGTGCAGACAGCGGGTTGGCTTTGGGGGAGAGCTCGTTTGACTAGGGGCTCATTTGCCAGCATGGTAGTCATGCTTTGGATATAATCAGGATTAGTACCACAGCAGCCACCTAAAATTTGCACGCCTAACTGGGCAAATTTCACCATATTAGCCCCGTATTCCGCCGGAGTTAAGGAGTAGGCACCGGTTTTGGGGTCAGGCAAGCCGGCATTAGGCTGAATCATTAGAGGAAGCGCACTGCAAGCGCAGAGTCTTTCCATGATAGGCAATAGCTCGGACGGCCCATAGGAGCAGTTGACACCGACTGCCAATAAATCCAAAGCCTCTGCCATTACGGCGAGTGATTCGATAGAGGTACCATTAAAGGTACGCATATTTTTTTCAAAGGTCATCGTGCAGATGATAGGTAAATTGCTGTTTTCTTTCACTGCCATGACAGCCGCTTTTAATTCGTATAAATCGCTGGTCGTTTCCAATAGAAAGAAATCTGCACGGTCATGACCGGCGAGGACTTGCTCTTTGTATAATTCGTAGGCTTCTTCAAAGCTCAAAGTACCGCTGGGGAGCATGAGCTGACCTATCGGCCCTAAATCCTGCGCGATAAAAATATCGGTACGCTCGCCACGCGCTTGGATCGCTATATCCAAGGCTTTGGCGATAGTTTCCGCTACCGAATGTGATAATGTAGCCAGTTTATGGCTATTGGCACCAAAGGTATTGGTGGTGATGACTTGCGCTCCGGCAGCTAGATATTCTCGGTGAATATCAATGAGCCAATCGGGATGGAGAAAGTTTATTTCCTCCGGAATCATGCCGGCAGGCAAGCCTTTTTTCTGGAGCATGGTGCCCATCGCGCCGTCAAAAATCAGGCGATTGCCACTAGCTAAATATTGTTTAATGTCCACAAGTAGTTCCACCTTTCCGGTATGCACAGTTAGCAAATAAATTGCAGGCGGTGCAGTTTTTCTTTCGATAAATGATTGCCGAATCTTTATTTTCTAAACCAATGACGGCGGTGACGGATTTTAACGGAGTTAAAAGCAGAGAGGGATTTAAGCACAGACCAATCTTTTTTTCGGTATTTAAAATGCGCAGAAATTCGCGCTGATAGCTCAGCTCCCAATCACCGTATCCCGGGGAATAACGGCTCGTTTGGCGCAAATCGGGGAATTGGTGATGGATTTCCTCCGCAGCTTGGTCGCAGACCTCTTCGATAGCGGCACTGGCTAAAGCATCGATGATGACCGAAAGTGCCATATTTTCGATTTGGGTGCGGCGGATGAGGCTATCTACTCCTCCGCCCAAGGTAGCCGCTAAAAGGACAACTGTCTCGGAATTAGCGAGATGCTCGGCGATATCATTACCGCTTAAAAGCGCGGATAATTC
>CAYTOM010000216.1:0-2858 GCA_964439335.1 uncultured Peptococcaceae bacterium
CAGCTAAACACAATAAATGCTATATGCGCTAAAATAGCTTTTTTGCAAGAAAAATAATAAAACAAAACGCTGTAATTTGCTCTATGCAAACTACAGCTTTTTGCTATCTTAAAAGGAACGAAAAAACATTTAAGCTCAGGATTTGGGGGGCAAGGGATGCTGGGGAGCCATAGCGATGACCATCGGTTTTTCAAAAAAGATGTATTCTTCGATGGTTTTGTTGAGGTTCGCTTGGTAAAAGGAATTTTCTTTTAATGAATCGCAGGCATCGGCAATCAGCCCCAGATCGCAGGTGTGTCTGAGCAGGCTATTGATAATTTGCCCATTTCTTTGATATTGCTGATTTTGTAAAAATACCGCATAATTCAATGGCAGGATGAATAATGCGAGAAATATTTTTGTTTTGGAGCAGATGCGATAGGGATATTAAATATATACATTTATCTTGACAAATTGTTCGGGAAAAAGTATAGTGAGCATAGCTTAGGCGATGGAGAATTAAAGTAGCTATAAAGGGGATAAAGCTATGCGATATATGTGGCGATTTGCGAGTATTTTGGGCGAAATAACGGTAGTGGAAAAAGATGGGGCGTTAGAACGGATAAATATCGGCGAGCAGGTAAAGACGGATGAGGCTATAGTGGAGCAGACGGCGCTTTTAGCTCGAGCAGAGCAGGAGATATGTGAATATTTAGTCGGCAAAAGAACGAGCTTTGATTTGCCATTAGCACCTAAGGGGAGCGCATTTCAGCAGGCAGTCTGGCAAGCGATGAGGGCGATACCCTATGGAGCGACTACAAGCTATGGCGAATTGGCAAAAGCTATTGCTAATCCGCGTGCCAGCCGAGCCGTAGGTGGCGCGTGTCACCAAAATCCTCTGCCGATAGTGATTCCCTGTCATCGAGTAGTAGCGAAAAAAGGCTTAGGCGGTTTTGGCTTGGGAATAGAAATGAAAAAAGTGCTTTTAAAAATAGAAAATCCCATCGGCGAATTTTAACCGATGGGATTTTTGTCAGTTATTTTATTGGGCATTTTTGATAAGCATATAGGCGTTATAACCCTCGCGCTTGGGCAAATCTGCCTCGTCGGCGGCTTGCTTGATAGCATCTTTTTCACGCACTTGGTTTTGAATTAATTCGTCGGTGCGAGCGATAGCCCATGCTAAATCCTTGGGAGCAGTGGTATTGATATTTTCACAGCCGGAGATGACGATGACATATTCACCGCGCGGGTCATTGGCAGTATAAAAATCCAGCATTTCGGCAATAGTGCCACGCTTTACTTCCTCAAATTTTTTGGTTAGCTCGCGGCACAGGGCAATTTCACGCTCCTCGCCTAAATATTTTGCGAGATCCTTGAGAGTTTCTTTTAGATGATGGGGAGCTTCGTAAAGGATAAAAGTGCGTTCCTCTAAAGCTAATTTTTCTAAAGTAGCGGTGCGCTCTTTTTTATTACGCGAAAGAAAACCTTCAAATATATAGCGAGCATTATCTAAACCACTTAAGACCAATGCAGTAGCTGCTGCTGAGGCTCCGGGCAAAAGAGTGTAGGGGATGTGGGCTTCTTGGCAGGCTAGGACTAATTCGTGCCCGGGGTCGGAAATTCCCGGCATACCGGCATCGGAAACCAAAGCAATATTATCTCCGTTTAGCAAACGCTCAATGAGATAAGAGCCTTTTTCGTTTTTATTATGCTCATAATAGCTGGTCAGGGGCTTTTTGATTTCAAAATGGTTTAAAAGCTGGAGAGTTTTGCGAGTGTCTTCGCAGGCGATTAAATCTACCATTTTGAGTGTCTCTAACACTCGCAGGGTGATATCGCCTAAATTGCCGATAGGTGTCGCACATAGATAAAGTGTGCCGGGAGTAGATATAGTCATATGGAGCCTCCGTAGATTTGGATAATTTCTGAGGTGTAGACATTTGGTGCTTGGTAAACTATTAACGCAGGCAGGACTTCCAGCGAGTTTTTGCCACCTTTGATAGCCTCTAAAAGCACCAGATTGGCTTTTGCCTCTTGATAAGGCTGGATAAAACGCAAAATTTTAGGCTTTAAATTATACTTTTCACATAGGGCTAATAATTCGCTTAATCTTTCCGGACGATAAATCAAGTAAAAATGCCCTTTTGGTTTAAGCAGGCGCTTAGCAGTTGCCAGTAAATCCTCCAAAGTGCCAAATATTTCGTGGCGAGCAATATTTATCTCATCTGTCGGATTGAGCTTGCCGGTATGTATAGGAAAAAATGGAGGATTAGCTACGCAGGAGTCAAATTGGTTGCTCAGTGTTTTGGGCAAATAGCGAAAATCAGCGTTGATGATTTCGCAGGGGACTTGGTTTAGCTCCATATTGCGAGTGGCTAATTCGGCATAAGATGCTTGGATTTCGACGGCGGTCAATTTTAGCGTCTGATTTTGGGCATAGAGCAAAATAGGAAGCACTCCGCTGCCACAGCCTAGGTCTATGATTTTTTCAGCAGGTTTGGTTTGCGCGAAATGCGCCAAAAGCACGGCATCCAAAGAAAAACGAAAGCCGTTTTTCTTTTGGATCAGCCGATAGTTGCTTAAAGCTAAATCGCTTAAATCTTCGTCGAAATTTAAATGCACCGTAGGCATATCAGTCCTCCAATTTACGCAAATCAAAACGATCCTCCGGATCAGGAGTGTCTAATTCACCGATATTTCTGACACGATGGGCATCTAATTCCTTGCGATTTTGGATATAGACATCGTTTTCGTATTTCAAGCAGCACAATAAACGCCCACAAATACCGGAAATTTTCGCCGGATTGAGGGATAAATTTTGCTCTTTCGCCATTTTGATCGATACCGGAGCGAAATCTCCTAAAAAGCTATGGCAG
>CAYTOM010000217.1:0-2831 GCA_964439335.1 uncultured Peptococcaceae bacterium
TAAATGAAAAAACTGGCTTTTTTGCTTCAGCATTCGTTTATTTTGCCACCAGACCAATGCCACCACCAACCAAAACAACGGTGACAATAGCACATAAAACAACTGGCAAATAATATTGCCAACTAACTCTAGCCAAATCAGCCCCAGCCACCTCACTATTCGCCTAACAAACGATCAAAGATAATTGCCGCTGCTGCACGGACAGACAAATGATTGTACTCACCCATTCCTTTTATCGGTGGCAGGCGATAATCTGCCAAAGCCATCACTTCCGCTGTCAATCCCCAGCCGGTGCCAAATAAAAGCAAATAGACCTCATCAGCCTCAACAGCTATTTTTTGTCGCATTTTTTGATAGGAAATCGCTTCATTTCCTGCTTTTGCACTGGTAACTACTATTTTAGGCGTAGATTTTTCCTGTATTTCGATACTTCTTAGGCAATCCTCTAAAGTATCGACGCATTTTAAAATTTGAAAAGCCTCCGCACGATCGGGATTGTACTTTAAGCCATAGCCCTCCTGCCAAAAACTCAGCATCTCCAAGCAAATCTGCTTTTGCTCATAATCAGGCTGTATTAAATAATACCCCTCTATCCCAAAGGTTTTAGCGGAGCGTGCAATATCGTGAATATCTAAATTGGTAATTGCCGTCGTGATTACCTCTTGATGACGATTGTACACCGGATAATGAACTAATGCTGTATATACCTTTGCCATTAGTTATCCTCTTCGCGCTTGACCTCAGCCAGCAAGCGTTGTTCCTCATTATCAAGCTCATACTTTTCCAGCAAATCAGGGCGTCGTTGATAAGTCCGACGAAGCGATTCCTTTTTGCGCCAGATTCTGATCTGCTCATGATGCCCATTTAACAGCACCTCCGGGACTTCCATGCCCTCAAATACGCGCGGTCGTGTATACTGCGGATATTCCAACAATCCGGTATAAAACGAATCGTCCTCAAACGAGGCTTTTTCCTTGATTACCCCGGGAATCAACCGACAGATAGTATCAATCATCACCATCGCCGGCAATTCACCACCGGTCAGCACATAATCGCCTATCGAATATTCCTTAGTCGCAAAATGTCTGATACGCTCATCATACCCCTCATAATGACCGCAGATAAACGCCAGCTTTTCCTTTTTCGACAATTCCACCGCGGCTTCCTGATCAAAAATGCGTCCCTGGGGAGTTACCATGATTATTTCCAACTCTTCATCGTCTAGCGGCAATTTATCACGCAATGCCGCTACGACCGGATTGGGCTGCAAAACCATACCTGCACCGCCACCATAGGGCGTATCATCGACCGCTTTATGCTTATCTAAAGAATAATCACGAAAATTAACGATTTCAATATCCAAAATACCTTTTTCCCGAGCCTTGCCTAAGAGGCTGGCGTTTAACGGACCATCAAACATTTCCGGAAATATTGTAAAAACCTTTATATCCATCTCCTGCCTCCTAATCCAACAACCCGTCCGGTATTTTGACCAGCATTTCACCCTTTTCCAAATCCACATTCAAGACGACTGATTTAATCGCCGGCAAATAGATTTCCTCACCCTCAGGCGTTTTGACGACATAGACATCATTGGCACCGGGCTGCAACACCTCGCTCAAAGTCCCGATAATTTTCCCATCTTCAATGACCGTAAGCCCCTCTAATTGGAAAATAAAATATCGTCCCTCCGGCAGTTTTATAGCATCATCTTGGTGTACACAAATATAATGCCCCTTTATTTTTTCCGCCTGATTGCGATCTGTAATCTCCTCAGCTCGTAACAATACATAGTCCTGGTGTGTTCTCGCCGCGACACAATTTAATTCTTGATAGTTACCGTTTGACTTTTCCCAATAAAATTTCTTGAGCTTTTTAAAACGATTAATATCGTCCGTCAATGGGGTAATCTTCATTTCTCCGTTAATTCCGTGGCAGTTGCTGACCAAGCCTATTCTAATCATTTCATTTTGCATAGTTGATCTCGATTACTTTATCGCCTTGGATAACTACCTCGACCGCAGTCGAATTAAAATCATCGCCTACTTTTAATTCCTGCACGAAATTAGCCTCGCCGATATCTACTCTACTACCGTCCTCTAAATCCAAAATTGCCTTGATCGACGCTGTCAGCTGGTCTTTATAAACCGCAATTTTTTCTCTCTCCGCATTAAACTGGCGTCTGACCTGCTCGACCTGCGGATGAGCTTTCAAAGTCAGCTCAGTAATAGTTTTGCTCATGTTTTTATCGAAATTAGCCAATTCCTCGTCCACTTTCGCAATAGCATTTTGCAATTCCAAGCTAGCTTTTTGCTTGTAGCTATCATCGACAACCTGTTTCAAATTTACTTTGCCCAAAATTTGAATACTATCCATAGCTATTCCTCCCTTGTTTAAATTTTTATAATTTTGTCGAAAGTCCCTCATAGCAAAAAAAGAGGCATCAGCCTCTTTTTGCAAGGCCCTGCGGACCTTATATGATTTCTACAGTTACTTTCTCGCCTTTTTTAATCGCCGCAGCTTTCACTACAGTACGAATAGCCTTGGCGATACGGCCCTGTTTGCCAATTACCTTTCCCATATCCTCTTGAGCCACACTCAAACGAATAATGGTTTCATCGTCCTTTTTCTCAGTAGTAATTTCTACTTTATCAGGATTATCAACTAAAGATTTGGCTAAATTTTCTACTAAGGTCTCCACTACCTTACCTCCCTTATTTTACGCCTGCTTGTTTTAACAAGCTTCTAACGGTATCGGAAGGCTGCGCACCTGTACCTAACCATTTTTTAGCTTTCTCGGCATCGATAGTGATGCTGGCAGGATTGGTGGT
>CAYTOM010000218.1:0-2829 GCA_964439335.1 uncultured Peptococcaceae bacterium
ACAATTTCGCACACAAACCGCGCAAGCACAGCATTTATCCGACACCATCTCCGGCGTTATCTCCAGTGGCACATCCCACAAAATTTCTCCCAAATAGACAAACGAACCATGCTTAGCGGTGATTAAATTGCTGTTTTTCCCGATCCAGCCCAATCCACACTGTACCGCTATCTCTCTATCCGACCAATTTCCCGTATCTACCGCCAACTCATAGTGACTATTCGGAAATAATTCCAGCAAATAATTCCCCAACTGCTGCAATTTTTCCTGCAACACCACATGATAATCCTGCCCCACCGATGCCGCACAAAAGCGTGCCTCATATTGCGTCGTCGCTGCCTGATACGGCGGATAAGCCATCGCAATGGCTATCATCGTCTTGGCATTCACCGCGTAGCGCATTTTTACATCTTGGTTTTCAAACCCACAGCTATAGCCAAGGCGCAAATATTGCTCATATTTGTCCTTTTGCCAATTAAACGGATAGCCGGCAAAGCCTATTTCATCTATCCCCAGTTGCAGAGCATAATTTTTGATCAATTCTGCTGTTTTATCCATCATTATCCTCATTTCAGCATAATCACAGCAGCCATGCGACCGGTCTTGCCATTTTCCGCCCGATAGGAAAAAAAACTCTCATTATGGCAATAGGTACACATTTCGCTTAAAAAAATATGCTCCTCTTGGACGCCCATTTCCATAAGCAAATGCTTATTGAGCTTGGGCAAATCCAAATAAGCGTGCCCCGGCGTGCTTTCAGCCAAGACCTGCTCTGCACAAGCATACCTATTCACCGCGCTAATCACGCGCCCATCTACCTCATAGTGGCACGCTCCGATTGATGGGGCTATCGCTACTCTGATATCGCGATAATCAGAGCCAAAATGATCGTGCATTTTTTGCACCGTTAAGGGGGCTATCCCTCCGACAGTACCTTTCCAGCCACCATGGCTCAAGCCAATTACTCTTTTTATCGGATCATAGAAATATAGCGGCACACAATCGGCAAAGCAAGCAAACAATGCTACTCCTCTTTCATCAGTAATCAAACCATCAGTCGCACGAATCGCATCATTATAGTCATACACCCCACGACCGCATTCGCTTTTGCCGACTAGCTCTATATTCACCCCATGCACCTGTTCCATCGTCACGATGCTATTGAGCTCAATATTTAATGCCTCCGCCCATTTGAGGCGATTAGCCAGTACATGATTACTATCGTCACCGGTATGCAGAGCTAAATTAAAATTACCCTCATGCCCACGCTCGCTAAAGCCATGCACCAAATTTTCATCCTCTGCAAGCTCACTAAATTGCCAAACGCCTATCCCCTGCTGCTCAACTCGTCTAAACATCGCTTGCCCTCCCGCACATTCATGATTTATAAATCATATTATAGCAGTTTTACATTTCCGAGGCAAGAAAAAACAGCTGCCAAAACGAACAAAGATAATTGTCCATTTCAAGCAGCTGTTTATTACATTAAGCAGTTTGTGCCTTATAAATAATTTGCGGCTGTTCGCCTAATTTGATGCATTCAGCCGTGATCACTACCTTTTTGATAGACGGATCACTCGGCGCCTGATACATCACATCAAGCATTACCGTTTCCACGATAGAGCGCAAGCCACGCGCACCGGTATTGCGTTTCAGTGCTTCCTCAGCGATTTCTTCCAAAGCCTCGTCACTAAACTCCAATTCGACCTCATCCATCGCTAAAAGACGCATATATTGCTTAACCAGAGCATTTTTCGGCTCAGTCAAAATGCGCTTTAACGCCTCTTTATCCAATGCATTTAAAGCCACGATAACCGGCACACGACCGATAAATTCCGGAATTAAACCAAATTTCAGCAAATCCTCCGGAATTAATTTGCTCAATAATCCCTCATCCAAACGCTCTTTTTTGGATTTGACCTCGGCATTAAAGCCCAAGCCATTTTTGCCGATACGATTTTCGATGATTTTCTCCAAACCATCAAACGCACCACCCAAAATAAAGAGAATATTCGAGGTATCTAATTGCAAAAATTCCTGATGTGGGTGCTTGCGTCCCCCCTGCGGCGGGACATTAGCCACTGTACCCTCGATAATCTTTAATAACGCCTGCTGGACACCCTCACCGGAAACATCTCTGGTAATCGACGGATTATCCGATTTGCGGGCAATTTTATCGATTTCGTCGATATAAATAATGCCGCGCGAAGCTAATTCCAAATCATAATCAGCCGCTTGGATAATCTTTAAGAGGATATTCTCCACATCCTCACCGACATACCCAGCCTCCGTCAACGATGTCGCATCGGCAATCGCAAAAGGTACATTTAAAATTCTTGCCAAAGTCTGTGCCAGCAATGTTTTACCACTACCGGTAGGACCAATCAAGCAAATATTCGACTTTTGCAACTCGACCTCATCATCAGTATGCAAATTGTTAATGCGTTTGTAATGATTATAGACCGCTACTGCCAAGGCTCTTTTTGCCTCGTCCTGACCGATGACATACTGATCCAAAACCGCTTTGATTTCCATCGGTTTAGGACTGGCAAACTCATCCATCTCCGGCATAATCTTTGTTTCTTCAGCAATTATTTCATTACACAGAGCCACACACTCATCACAAATATAAACATTAGGCCCTGCTATCAGCTTTTTAACTTGATCCTGCGTTTTGCCACAAAAGGAACAGCGCACTACAAAATCACTATTTTCCCTATCCATCAAGTTCACCTCTCCTTATGTGCCCGAACACTAACTTACTTCTGAGCAGAAGTCACCACATGATCGATAAGCCCATATTTCATAGCTTCCTGAGCCGTCATAAAG
>CAYTOM010000219.1:0-1320 GCA_964439335.1 uncultured Peptococcaceae bacterium
AAATTGGAAACGCCCGAGCGAAGAAGTCGGTATGCTGATGAACCTGCTCATCGAATTTGTCGATAAAAAAATCGACGAGCTCGACCGCCAAGGCGTCAAGGTATGTCATATCGGCAGTAAAGAAAACATTTCCGCGAAAGTCGACGAAAAAATCCACCTAGCCGAAGCAAAAACTGCTGATAATAATCGCTTGGTACTGAATTTAGCCTTTAATTACGGCAGTAGACAGGAAATCACTGCCGCAGTCAAAAATATCGCCACCAAAGTCCGACAGGGCGAAATCGATCCCTCTGACATCACCGAGGAAACCATCAATCGTGAGCTAATGACCGCCTCTATGCCGGATCCGGATTTATTGATTCGTACCGGTGGAGAAATGCGTATCAGCAACTACCTATTATGGCAAATAGCCTACAGCGAATTTTGGGTCACCGATGTCTTTTGGCCGGATTTCACTGCCGCTGATTTATACCAAGCAGTCTACGCCTATCAAAAAAGAAACCGCAGATTTGGAGGATTAACAAACTAACATGGGAAAACGAATTTTAACCGCCGTAGTAGGCGTGCCGATACTTTTAGGATTACTATATTTAGGTGGCTTGCCATGGATGCTCTTTATCGCCGCCTTGATGGCGATTGCTACCTATGAAATGGCACGCATCGCCAAGCATATCAATATCAATATTTCTCTATGGGCAGTATATCTCGCCGAAATATTCATGCTCATCTTTATCTACCTCAATAGCCCCCACTGGGCAAGCATCGGTATCGCTCTGGGCTTTCTCGGTATCATCGGTCAAGGAGTCTTCACCTATCCCAAATTGCGCTTAGAGGAAATGGCGATGAGCTTTTTCACTATGATTTATGTCGGCTGGGGTATGTGCCATTTAATCGTTTTAGAGCAAATGAATGTCTTTCTCTTGGTCTACCTCTTCTTAGCTATCTGGGGCAGCGATTCCGGAGCTTACTTTACCGGCAGATTATGTGGCAAGCATAAATTAGCCCCTGCTTTAAGCCCCAAAAAAACCAAAGAAGGAGCCGTAGGTGGTGTCCTCTGTGCGATACTTTTAGTAGTTCTCTTTAATGTCTACCTAGGCGAAAATGCTCTTTTGAGCTATCCGGTAGCCATCATATTCGGTATCGTCATCTCTATCGTCGGACAAATCGGTGATTTAGCCGAAAGCATGATCAAACGCTTTGCCGATGTCAAAGACTCCGGCAAAATCCTGCCCGGTCATGGCGGTATCCTAGACCGCTTTGACAGCATCATCATGGCGGCACCATTTGTCTATTATTTACTCATCATCGTTAGTGCAATCA
>CAYTOM010000219.1:1330-2826 GCA_964439335.1 uncultured Peptococcaceae bacterium
TTAATAATGAAAAAATTAGCAATCTTAGGTTCTACCGGCTCGATAGGCACCCAGACCTTGCAGGTCGTAGACGAATTTCCACAGCTTTTCAGCGTAGAAATATTAGCCGCCAATAGCAACTGGCAGCTATTAGGCGAGCAAGCTCAAAAATATCACCCTAAATTTGTCGTGGTCAATAACTCCGCCGCTTACGAAAAATTAAGCACCGCTTGGAGCGACCCCCAAACCAAAATTTTATACGGCATGGACAATCTACTTCAAATTTTAGGTGAAACACCACTTGATATGGTAGTCGGAGCTATGGGAGGCGCCATCGGCATCGCCCCGACCTTGCGTGCCTTAGAATTAGGCATCGATGTAGCTTTAGCCAACAAAGAAACCATCGTCGCCGGTGGCGATTTAGTCCGTCGCGCCCAGCAAGCAGGCAACGCCAAAATTTTACCGGTCGATAGCGAGCATTCGGCAATATTTCAGTGCTTAGAGCACTCCCACGGAGCCGCGCACAAAATACTCCTCACCGCCTCCGGTGGACCATTTCGCAATTTTTCCAAAGAAGAATTATATAATGTCAAGCCCTCACAAGCCTTAAAGCACCCTAACTGGAGCATGGGACGCAAAATCACCATCGACTCCGCTACCTTGATGAATAAAGGCTTAGAGGTCATCGAGGCGTGCTGGTTATTCAATGTCGGCTATGACGATATTCGTGTCTTGGTACATCCGCAAAGCGTGGTTCATTCCTTGGTCGAATTTGGTGACGGTGCCATCATTGGGCATTTAGGAGCAGCCGATATGCGCATCCCTATCCAATACGCCCTCACTTGGCCGGACAGACTGACAAACTCTTTTCCTAAAATAGACTTAGCCCAATTAACCGGGCTGACCTTTCACGACCCCGATCGTGAAAAATTCCCCTGTTTGGATTTAGCTATCACTGCCGGACGAGTCGGTGGCTCCTTGCCTACCGTCATGAATGCCGCCAACGAAGTAGCAGTCGCCGCATTCTTGGACGAAAAAATCGGCTTTATGGACATTCCTGCCCTAGTAGACAAAGTCATGCAGCAACATAAATCAGTTGCTATCGAATCATTCGAGCAGCTTTTAGCTATCGACCACGAAAGCCGTATAATTAGTGAAAACTTCGTCAAAGCTAAACTATAAATTTTAGGGAGGCACACATGAGTACACTAATTATTGCTGTTGTAATTTTAGGCTTTATGATTTTTATTCACGAATTCGGACATTTCATCACTGCTAAAATGTCCGGTATGCGTGTCGAGGAATTCAGTATCGGTATGGGGCCGCATATTTACGAAACTACCAAAGGTGACACCCTCTACTCTTTGCGTATCTTCCCCTTTGGCGGCTATGTCCGAGTTACCGGCGAAGCCTACACCGAGGAATCCGAGGATACCACCGCAGAAATATTAGACCCCGATGACCCTCGCCGCTATCCCAATCGCCCCATCTGGCAGCGATTTATCTTTTGCTTAGCC
>CAYTOM010000220.1:0-2800 GCA_964439335.1 uncultured Peptococcaceae bacterium
AGGTGATTTAGTCCAAAAAGGTATGTCCGCCTACGCCAATAAATTAGGCGAGCAGGTGGCAGATAGCCGTATCACTGTAGTCGATGATGCCACTATCGATAACTGCTACGGCTCCTATAGCTACGACGACGAGGGCTATCTGGGCAGGCGTAATGTCTTAATTGAAAACGGTATCCTCAAAAATTATATGTACGACTACTACACCGCTAAAAAAGACCACACCGTTTCCACTGCTAATGGTCGCCGCCAATCCTACCGCCACAAGCCCGTCGTCCGCATGAGCAATACCATGATTTTGCCCGGTAGTGATGACCCGGAGGAAATTATCTCATCAATCGATAAAGGATTACTGGTAACCAAAATGGGGGGCGGTCAGGTCAATACCCTCACCGGCGATTATGTCTTTGATGTCGCCCAAGGCTACATGATTATCGATGGCGAAATTGCTTACCCTGTCCTGGGAGCGACCTTGGCAGGCAATGGACCCAATAGCTTAAACGATGTCGAAATGATAGGCAGTGATTTAGGCTTTGCTATCGGTACCTGCGGCAAATCAGGGCAAAGTGCGCCGGTAGCCGATGCCCAACCGACTTTGAAAATCAACAATCTCGTAGTCGGCGGTACAAATAGCGATGATTTCACCATAGAAAGGAGATAACCATATGTCCAACTATCAAAAAATTGCCGCTGATATCCTCTCTATGGCTGAAACTCTCGGTAGCGACGAAACAGAAATTTACTTTGAAAAAAGCGAATCCATGAGCCTAAAAGTAAAAAATGGCACCATTATCGAAACCAATACCGCCCAAAGCATCGGCTATGGTATTCGCGTAATCAAAAACCGGCGCCAGGGCTACGCCTATAGTGCGGATTTTTCCCCTCTTGCTATCCAAAACACCCTCAAGCACGCTCTGCTTTATGCCAATTACAGTGACATTGATGAGTATCTAACCTTGCCTAAAAAGCAAAGCTATACTCCTATTGATATCTATGACGAAAAAATCAACCAAACTCCATTAGCTATGAAAATAGACCTAGCTTGCCAAAGTGAAAAAGCCATTCTAGCTCATGAGTACATCACCGCGGTTGAGCATAGTGGCTACCAAGAAGCGCTTAGCGAAAGCTATCTCTACAATTCGCATGGCTTAGTCGCCTTTGAAAAAGGCAGCTATTGTGCCTTGTACGCCACTGCATTAGCTAAAAATAACAGTGAGCAAAATAACGGTAGCGGTTTTTGCCAGAGCACCTCTTTAGACGAGCTAATTTGCGATATTTGTGCGGATATGACTGCCAAACGAGCCGGCTGGCTTTTAAATGCCCAAAGTATGCATTCGGCTAATTGCCCTCTCGTCCTTGACCCCTATATCACCTGCCAGTTTTTAGAGCTACTGGCTCCCGGCTTTTCCGGTGAAAATGTCTTGAAAAATAAATCTATGTACGCCTCATCTTTAGGACAGCAAATCACCTCCACAGATTTTTGCCTGCTAGATGACAGCACCCTCCCCCGCCATATCGGCTCGGCTTCCTTTGACGGCGAGGGCACTGCCGCTCAAAAAACCGAAATAATCACCGCAGGTGTGCTGTCCCACTATTTATACGATACTAAATCAGCTGCTCAAGCGCAAACTATAGCGACCTCTAATGCCTCTCGCTCCTCTTACAAGCCGCCTCCGCATCTAGCGACGACAAATTACTATCTAGCCGCCGGTAAATATGCCAAAGATGAGCTAATCTCGGCTACCACCTACGGAGTCTATATCACCGATATTTTAGGCGCGCATACGGCTAACACCATTACCGGAGATTTTTCCTTGGGGGCAGCAGGTATTTTGATTGAAAACGGCAAACTCACCCATCCGGTGCGTGGTATCACCATCGCCGGTAATTTAAAGAATTTGCTTTTAAATATCGATATGATTGCCAACGACCTCACCTTTTTCGGAGCAGAGGGTGCCCCCACTATCCGTATCAAAAATGTGCAAGTCAGTGCTTAAAAATAATTAATCTCAAACCACCTTGTGCTATAAGGTGGTTTTTTTAGACAAAAAAGAGCACTTTGATAAACAAAGTGCTCTCCAGCGATTTTTTGCGAAAATCTATCTTAGGTTTCTGTCCTAACAAATTAAAATTACTTACTACTGCAAGCTCCGCCATGGCAAGCGCCACAATTTCCACCGCAATGGCACGACTTGCCACTTTTCTTGTCATTATACAACGAGCGAATAATAAGCCCTACTATCACGATCAATCCTAATGAAATTAAAGCTGTCGCCATAACAATCACTTCCTTAAAATTTATCTAACTATACTATCAAGCAATACATCTTATGCTTTCAAGCTCTGTGCAGCTAATTTTTTAGCAGGGTCTTTGCGAACCAGCATATAGATAAAGCCAGCCAACAAAGCCAAAGCCAAAATAGCACCAATACCAAACTGACCAAACAATAACCAGTTGCCTAACTGATTAATCATGAAAGCAATCGCGTAAGCAAAACCGCACTCATAAGCGATAGCAAAAGCAGTCCACTTACCACTGTTCATCTCTCTGCGAATAGCACCCATTGCCGCAAAGCACGGAGCGCACAAAAGGTTGAATACCAAGAAAGAGTAAGCACTAACTACAGTCAATTGCGAAGCCATCAAGCCCCAAATTTCTACACCGTCCTCGGCAACTTCAGCAAAGCCGAAAACGATACCCATCGTAGCAACGATATTTTCTTTTGCTACTAAGCCGGTAATTGCCGCAACGGAGTATTCCCAGTTGCCCCAGCCCAACGGTTGGAATAAAAATCCTAAAGCC
>CAYTOM010000221.1:0-359 GCA_964439335.1 uncultured Peptococcaceae bacterium
ATTTTGTTGAAGGCATGACAACCGAAATGTTGATTGAAAAAATCTTAAAAAATTCAAAAGGAGAGGTTAAAATGTTAAAGAAACCGGTCTTAAATGACAAAATTTTTGTCTTGGGCTTAGACGGCTTAGACCCCAGACTACTGACCCATTATATAAGCGAAGGCAAAATGCCGAACTTTAAAAAGTTCATCGATGCAGGCTGCCAGAGAGAGGATTTAATGCTTTTAGGTGCATTGCCGACCGTTACTCCGTCCCAATGGACTACCTTGGCAACCGGTGCATTTCCCATCACTCACGGTGTAACTGACTATTTCAGACAATTACCGGAATTAGATGAATTTGGCTATAACTTTGACTCC
>CAYTOM010000221.1:369-2772 GCA_964439335.1 uncultured Peptococcaceae bacterium
AGCCTTTGTGGAATGTCACCGCAGATGCCGGCTATAAAACCTTAGTATTCCACTGGCCCGGCAGTGCTTGGCCTCCAAGCTCTGAAAGCCCGAATTTGCATGTAGTCGATGGTACTACTCCCGGTAGCCCATGCTATGGCTCTGCTACTGTCGAAACCGAGTTCTTCTTGGGCGCAAATGAAAACAATACCGAATTGCGCTTGATCCCTAAAGCAGCTGATAATGCATCTGCTCCATGCGTAACCGATGGTTTGACCTTTGAGCATGAGGAAAAAGTCGGTGGTGCTGAGGTTACTGCTGACGGTGCTACCGCTCCGGTTACTGTAGCGTACATCATGGGTGATGACGAGGGCATGAGAGGATTTGTCGGCGGCAAGCTAGATGTCGTTCAATCCCCTGTAAAACCGGCTAAAGGCTGGGCTAATGCTCCTGAAGATGCAAAAGAATTTACCATTCTTTTGGCTAATGGTCGTATCAGAAGACCGTCCTTGATTTTAAAAGGTGCTGACGGTAAATATGACCATATCGCTATGTATAAATCCAAACAAGATGCCGAGCCGATTTTTGTTGGCTATGTAGATAAATTAGTTCCGAATGTTATCGACCAAGGTTTAAAAGCTAACGAGGAATATTGCCGTGCTATCCGTAACTTTAAGCTCTTAAAATTAGCTGAAGACGGCAGCTCCTTGACATTGTATATCTCCGGTGCTTTAGATATCGACAATGATACCGTATGGCATCCAAAATCCTTGTACAAATCTGTCGTAGAAAATGTCGGTTATCCGCCGTCTACCAGTAATATCGGTAGCCAGGACAGAGTACAGTTGCATGATTGCATGTACGATTGCTGGAATGTCAATGTTGACTGGCAGAGCAAAACTTTGAACTATTTGATGGACAATGGTGGCTACAATGTCGTATTCTCCCATTATCATGGTATCGATTTACAGTTGCATTTGATGGTACGCTTTATGAGCGACAAAAAAATCGGCAACTGGACCAACAAAATGCCGGCTGAAGAATATCAAGAATTAGTCGAGGCTGTATACGAGCAAGCAGATAGATATGTTGGTACTTTCTTGCATTATTTAGATGAAGGCTGGACTATCATTATGGTATCTGACCATGCTTTGGTTTGCCCGGCTCATGTACCTCCGATGCTCGGCGATATGACCGGTGTCAATGTTGAAATCATGGAAAAATTGGGCTACACCGTTATGGAGCGTGATGAAAACGGCGAACGCAAGAGAAAATGCGATTGGAGCAAAACTCGTGCAGTAGCAGGTCGTGCTTGCCATATCAATATCAACTTGAAAGGCAGAGACCCGCATGGTATCGTTGATCCCGCTGACAAATACGAATTAGAAGAGCAAATCATGACCGATTTGTACGGCTTGCGTGACGAAGTCACCGGCAAGCGTGTCATCGCTTTGGCTGTGCGCAATAGAGATGCTATTCACTTTGGTTTAGGTGGTCCGGAAAGCGGTGACATCGTTTACTTTACCGCTGAAGGCTATAACTATGACCATACCGATGGCTTGTCCACTACCTATGGTGATGCTTATACCTCGCTTTCTCCGGCATTTATCGCTGCCGGCAAAGGCATCAAAAAATCGCAGACTACCGACCGTATCATTCGCCAAGTAGACTTGGTACCGACTATGGCTGTCATGCTTGGTGTCAGAATGCCTGACCAATGCGAAGGTGCGCCGATTTATCAAATTTTAGAAGAATATTAATAGTTACTTTCTCTGCTGCTGCGTAAAAACAGCAGTAGAGAAAAATATTCATTTAAATAACAATAATTTTCTGTAAATACAGGAGGAGCGTTATGGGAAACACTTCTAGTAAATCAATGAAATATTACATTAATACCGTTATTATGTTTGCTTTTATGATATTTTTTGGATTTTTACCCTCACCGGTTGAAACTATCACACCTGTTGGTATGAAAGTTTTAGGTATCACAATCGGTGTATTGTATGGCTGGATTACCTTAGGATTTATTTGGCCGAGCTTTGTCGGAATGTTGTTTTATGCTTTTTCCGGCATTATGACTTTTAACCAAGCGTTCAGCGCTTCCTTTGGTGACAATATCTATGTCATGCTGTTCTTGATGATGATTTTTGCTGCTTACTTTGATATGGTAGGCACTACAAAATACATTGCCAACTGGTTTGCCAGCCGCAAAATTTGCGAGGGTAGACCGTGGGTATTGACTATTATGCTGTTTATTGCCGGTGTTATTTTGAGCTGCTTGATTGGTAATACTCCTGCGGGATTGTTGATGTGGAGCGTGCTATATGGCTTGTTTGACTCCTACGGCTTAAATAAAAATGACCGTTATGTCATCTTTATGCTAGGCGGCGTCAACTATTTGACCGCGTTGGGCTGTGTATGCTT
>CAYTOM010000222.1:0-2771 GCA_964439335.1 uncultured Peptococcaceae bacterium
TAGGGTAAATCCCCCCTAACCCTCTTAACGAAAAAGAAAAAGATTTTTAGATTTTAAAGTATTTATAATGCAATTTGTAAAAGTATAATTTTTAGCAGATGAGTGATTCATCTGCTTTTTCTTTTGCTGTCAATACTTAAATTTTAGGTAAATCCGCTAAAATATATTGTCCGCTTGGGTATAATTGTGCTAAAATAGGTGCATTCATATAAGGAGAGTATTATTAGGAGATCGATGAGCTGAAAGTAGGGATATAATGCGCAAGACATTTATTACAAATTTGCCGGATAAAGCCGGTGCTTTTTTGGAGGCGAGCAAGGCTATTGCTGCTTATAATGGTAATATCACCAGAGTGAGCTATAACAAGGCGGTAGATGTGCATACGCTTTTTTTAGAGGTCGATGCCGAGCAGGAGAAATTAATCAAAATTGAGCAGGAGCTTCATGATTTGGGGTATTTGAGTAGTGCGAGGGCGCAGGAGCAGGTGTTGGTTTTAGAGTTTATTTTGCCTGATGTGCCTGGGGCGGTGCTGGAAATTTTGGAAATATTGCATGGCTTGGAAATCAATATTTGCTATATGAATTCGGCGGAGAGGTACGGTGAGTATCAAAATTTTAAGATGGGGCTTTTTATCGACAATCCACCGGTGGTTCAGACTTTGTTGGAAAAAGCGAGCAGAGTTTGCAAGGTAAATATTTTGGATTATAATTTGACGGAAAAGCATCTGGATAATACGGTGTTTTATGTCAGTTTTACTAACAAAATGCGTAATTTGCTTAATTTGAGCCAGCAAGAGGCAAACGATTTTTTGATTAATTCCAATCATATCATGCAGCTTTTAGATGAAAAAAATGAGCAACCGTTTAAGACTTTTGAGTATATCGGTAAATTTGCCGATATGCTGCACAATTATCAAGGGGCGTATTTTATGCCGGATATCACCAGCAGGCGCGTGTCGCCCAAGGTGGTTTTAACGGTTATTGAGCCGATGTGTGGGAGTAATATTTTTGTGCTTGATGATGGCGAGAGGATATTGGTGATAGATGGCGGATTTATGAATTATCGCTATGAGCTGTGGGAAGTGATGCAGCGAGTATTTACGGATTTTGCTACGCGGAAAAAAGCGATGTTTTTGACTCATGCGGATATCGATCATTGTGGGATAGTGGAATTTTTTGATGAGGTGTATGTAAGTGCCAATACTTATCAGAGCTTTGCTTTGGAGAAAAAGGGAGAGGCGAATTTTCGAGAGCAAAATCCGCTCCATGCGCCGTATGTACGCTTGAGCAAGATTATTTCCGCATATAAGGTGCCTGATTTACAAAAATTAATTGTCGTAGGAGCGAAAGATGATGAGGCTACGCTATCCAAGATAGGGGAAATGAATTTTAGCGATTTGCATTTTGATTTGTATGAGGGTAATGGTGGTCATGTCAAAGGTGAAACTATTTTAAAGTGTGAGGAGCAGCGATTGATTTTTACCGGAGATAATGTGGTGAATATTAAGGGCTTTTCTAAGGGACAGCGTGCGTTTAATGAGCTGGCGCCGTATCTGATGCAGAGTGTGAATATGAATTCGCAGGAGGCGAGCCGTTTGCGCAATTTGTTAGAAAGTGAGACTAAGGGGTATTTGATTTGCCCCGGGCATGGACCGATTTATGAAAATGTGTGAGAGTAAAAATGTAGCATAATAAGTATAGCATGAAAAAAGCATCTTTTAGCGATGCTAAAAGATGCTTAAACAGCTATTTGAAAGGCGCTGAAGATAATAATCAGTCCAAAGATGATAAACATCAGCACTGAGAAGACGGCGTAAAAAATGATACCGTTTTTGTCGCCAAATTTTTCTTGGAAATGCTTGATTTTATCCGGTAATTCATCTTGCTTGAGGCTCAAATTTAAGATGATCATATTTTGGATACCTAAATAAAGAACGATGGCTCCGAAATAGACATAGATGTAGCGGAGGGGCAAGAGATTTAAAAAGGCGATGATCGCCCAGACTACAACTGCTAATAGAATGAATTTTTGACTGTATTTATGAAAATTCATAGAATTACCTCCTTTGTTTTTTATCATTATAACATATTATTTCCCGAATGTATAGGAAAATCATTGACAAAAAAATATATGGATGATATAATCTAAGGCATAATAAATCTTCAGGGCAGGGTGCGAGTCCCTACCGGCGGTGATCCATTTTTGGTTAGTCCGCGAGCCGTATGGCCGAATCGGTGCAATTCCGATACCGACAGTATAGTCTGGATGAGAGAGGATATTATATGCGTTTTTCGTATATTCTTCGCTTTTTGGAGTCTCTGAGGGTTTTCAGGGGCTCTTTTTTGTGCCTCTGCAAAATCTTTAGCTGAGGTGAAACAGGTGGTTTCCCTCGTATGGGAGGTAGTCAAGATGAAAGAAAAACTATTTACGACGGCTAATTTGGTCAAGATGGCTGTTTTGGCGGCGGTGGGAGCTGTGCTGATGTATTTTGAAATTCCGCTACCGTTTGCTCCGTATTTTTATGAGATTGATTTTAGTGAGGTACCGATTTTGATTGGCTCGTTTATCATGGGACCACTAGCCGGTGTGGTAATGGAATTGGTAAAAATTTTGTTGAAATTGGCACTGAAAGGCTCCTGGACTTTTGGGGTAGGCGATTTGGGCAATTTTTTGATTGGTTGTGCTTTTATCGTGCCGACGGCTATTATTTACCGCAAAATCAAGGGGCTCAAAGGTATGGTAATCGCGTGTATCTGTGGGACATTGTGCTT
>CAYTOM010000223.1:0-2748 GCA_964439335.1 uncultured Peptococcaceae bacterium
GGTTCGACCTCGATGGAAGAAGTAATTGGAGCATTAGGCGAAAGCTTTATGTTAGAAAATAAGGGTGTGACTTTTACCTATAATCCGACCGGCTCCGGTAGCGGTATCAAAGCAGTAACCGAGGGCAGATGCGATATTGGTTTGTCCAGTAGAAATTTAAAAGATAGCGACGTAAGTAATGGTTTGACTGCTACCGTGCTGGCTTATGATGGTATTGCCGTAATTGTTAACCCGGAAAATCCGGTAGAAGATTTGTCGGTAGAGGATATTGCAAAAATTTATAAAGCAGAAGTAACCAATTGGCAAGAAGTTGGCGGTAATGACAGCGAGATTGTTTTGATTGGTCGTGAAGCAGGCAGTGGTACCAGAGATGGTTTTGAATCTGCTACTGATACCGAGGGTGCTTGCGAGTATCGTCAGGAATTGACTTCGACCGGTGATGTGATCACTACTGTAGCTAATAATCCCAATGCTATCGGTTATGCTTCGTTAGCCGCTTTAAAAGATACGATTAAAGTAGTAAAAGTAAATGGTGTCGCACCGACTGAAGAGACTGTAAAAGACGGCAGCTACATTATCCAGCGTCCGTTTATCTTAGTTACTAAAGATGATGTTGAATTATCCGCTACTGCTCAAAGCTTTATGGATTATGCTCTCTCCGCAGAAGCACATGACATCATTACTAATGCAGGTGCGGTAGCCGCTAACTAATATATTTAGTTAGATCGCAGTGTAGGGTGTGTTTGGTTTAGAATGATAACTACTGATAAAGGAAAGGCACAGATATGAAGAACGAGAAAACCTTAGAAAAAATAGTACATGGTGTGTTTTTGCTTTTGGGCTTGATAAGTGTGGGATTTGTGTTGTTGATTACGGTTTATCTGGTGATTTCGGGTATACCGGCAATTGTAGAGATAGGCTTAAAGGATTTTCTGTTTGGGACTACTTGGGCATCGACCGCAGATGAGCCACAATTTGGCATTTTGCCTTTTATCTTAAGCAGCATTTATGGAGCAGCAGGAGCGATAATATTAGGTGTGCCGATAGGCTTTTTGACAGCGGTTTATCTTTCTAAAGCAGCACCGAGCAAGATGAAGATAGTAGTGGAAGAGGCGGTGAGTCTGCTAGCCGGGATACCGTCGGTAGTTTATGGTTTGGTAGGTATGATAGTTTTGGTACCGTCGATACGCAAAATATTTGATGTGCCTGATGGAGCGAGCTTGTTGGCGGCGATTATAGTGCTGGCAATTATGATTTTGCCGTCTATTATCAAGGTATCGATTACGGCGTTAGATGCAGTACCGAAAGAATATGAAGATGCTTCATTGGCTTTAGGAGCGACAAAAATAGAGACTTATTTCAGGGTTTCCGTACCGGCGGCAAAAAGCGGTATCGCTGCCGCGGTAGTGTTAGGCGTAGGCAGAGCTATCGGCGAGGCGATGGCGGTAATGATGGTCGCCGGTAATGCGCCGAATATGCCTCATCTCTTTGAAAGTGTCAAATTTTTGACGACGGCTGTCGCCAGTGAAATGGCGTATTCCGCAGGATTGCAAAGAGAGGCATTGTTTTCGATAGCGTTAGTTTTATTTTTGTTCATTATGCTGATTAATGCGACTTTGAATTTTTTCTTAAAAGGGGATAAGGAGCACTAGATATGATTTCTACGAAACGAAAAGTATATAATGTAGTGATGTATATGTTGATGCTTCTGGCAGCGCTTTCGACCTGCGCTTTGGTCGTATTTATCTGCGGATATGTATTTTATAGAGGCGGAGCATCTATTAGTTGGGATTTATTGAGTAGCAGCCCAAGTTATTTGAATGATACGATAGGTATCCTGCCGGATATTTTAAATACGGTGTATATCCTCATCGCGACGCTGTTATTGGTTTTGCCGTTGGGGGTAGGAGCAGCGATATATTTAACTGAATATGCGAAAAATCAGCGTATCGTAGCTATGATTGAATATGCGGCTGAGACTTTGTCGGGTATTCCGTCGATTATCTATGGTTTGGTAGGTATGCTGTTTTTCTGCGAATTTTGTGGGCTAAAGACTTCGTTATTAGCCGGTGCGCTGACTTTGATGATTATGAATTTGCCGACTATTATGCGTACGACGCAGGAGAGTTTGAAAACTGTACCGCAAAGTTACCGCGAGGGAGCGTTTGCTTTGGGGGCAGGAAAATGGCGTATGATTCGCACAGTAGTTTTGCCGGGGTGTATAGATGGCGTGATTACCGGCTGTATTTTGGCAGCAGGGAGAATTTTAGGTGAATCTGCCGCGCTATTATTTACAGCAGGATTTGCCCATGTGGTGAATAATTTTATTAGTGGTTTGAGTAGCTCCGGAGCGACATTAACAGTGGCATTGTACTTTTATGCCAAGGAGCGCGGTGAATTTGAGATAGCTTTTGCCATTGCGGCTATATTGATGCTGTTGACCTTGTTGATCAATTTACTGGCGAGAATGGTTGGCTACTATTTTAAAAGGAGGAAAAATGCGTGAGCAATATTTTTGCAGTAAATGATTTGTGCTTGTGGTATGGGGCACAGCAGGCGTTAAAAAATATTAATATAGATATTCCGGAAAAAAGTATTACGGCGCTGATAGGACCATCCGGCTGTGGTAAATCGACATTTTTAAAAACTCTTAATCGTATGAATGATTTAGTGCCGAATGTAAAAATTACCGGCAAGGTGTGCTATGCAGGGCAGGATATTTTTGATCCGAAAATCGATATTAATGAA
>CAYTOM010000224.1:0-2736 GCA_964439335.1 uncultured Peptococcaceae bacterium
CGCACACTTTGGCAATATTAAATCTGCGCATTACTTCGTTGTCGATTTCTTCGTTATTGTAGCTAAAGCCGATATTATCAACGAAATAAACCGCATTTTTATAGACTTCCGGCTCGACACCGTATTCTATTTTATCGCATTTTTCACAAAATATTTCCATGTTGGCAGTGGCGATTTCGCCGAAATCAATCAATCTGACTTTTAAATTGCCACCACAATATTTGCATACGCAGCGTTTGCTTCTTTGTTTTAATTCCTCTAAGCGTTCTTCGGAAACTATATTTGTAGTTTTCATCGTATTCTTCCTTTCCTTCCTATCTCATCTTAGCTTATCCTATTATCCTATAGTTTTAGCTGATAGCTTTTTATAGCGAATTTCTGCTATACACTCAATCTAATTATTATAGCTCTAATTAGCCAAATTGTCAATAATTTGCCCAATTTATCGCCATTGCATTTTAGTATGATTGCTTATGCCCTTTTGGTATGGTTTTTGCTTAGTCTTTCAAGCTATTTGAAGCTAAACAAAAACCGAATCTTGCTTTAAAGCAAAATTCGGTTTTTGTTTATTCATTATAATTTGTGCAATATGCCAAGAGGCTTTTATAGAGCTTTTGATTGCACAGATGAATTTCCTTGAGCATATCCTCAATGCGATTTAGTTGATTTTTCATTTCCTCATCGCAATTTACCACACTCTTTCCGATTGGATTATCCGTATGGGGCATTTGCGCCGCCTTTTCCCCGCAATCATCGTTAAATCCCGTAATATTTGCCAATGCCTCAGTAGCATATGCCATGTACATCTGCCACATAAGAGAATTATTAGCTGTTAGATCTTCCGCCTGCGGACAATTATCCTCTGCTTTGACCTGTAAATTATCCTCACAGCTATTTTCGCACGCATCACCGAGGGGCATACTTTTCGATGTAGGAATTATATTTTTATAGACGATACTATTATTAGTATAATTTCCTCGATATTTCGCTAAATTTTCCGCTATCTCCTCAACTAGCAAATCATCATTTGCCACTTTCATCTCCTCCTTTTTGGCTCTTGCTATTATTTATGCCCCAAGGAAATGAAAGGTACCAAATTTACCTGAATTCTTTATTTTAATTTGTCCAGATAGCTTTTCCCCGGCAAATGATACTCTGCTTTTAAATAATCCGCCACTGTCGCTCCGATATCTGCCAAACTTTCACCTATCGGTAAAAATCCGGGCTGTTTAAATTCTTTGCTATATAAAATAAACGGTACATATTCTCTGGTATGGTCGCTCCCCGGTGCCAAAGGGTCACAGCCATGGTCAGCAGTAATGATTAATAAGGTCTCTTCATCAAGCATTTCTATAATTTCGGGCAAGCGAGCATCAAAATCACTTAGTGCTTGGGCATAGCCCAAAGTATCGCGTCTATGCCCATATTTAGCATCAAATTCCACTAAATTTGTAAAAATTAAGCCATTTTTCAGCTCTTTATAGCAATTAATCGTCTGATCGACACCGTCCATGTTATCTTTTGTATGGATAGCTTTGGTCGTATTAGTATGAGCAAAAATATCGTCTATTTTGCCTACTGCTACTACTTCATAGCCCTGCTCATCTAAGACAGCCAACAAATTCGGCGTAGGTGGTTTCAGAGCATAATCACGGCGAGCGGCATTGTCGCGTACTAATGAGCCTAATTCGCCATAGAATGGGCGCGCAATTATTCTCCCTACTTGATATGGCTGCTCTAGATATAATTCACGAGCTTTGATACAAATTTCATACAATCTATCGAGGGGAATAATGTCCTCATGTGCCGCGATTTGTAATACACTATCTGCCGAGGTATAGACGATAGGCTGAGCTGTTTTAAAATGCTCTGCCCCTAGGCGCTCAATGATTTCTGTACCGCTGGCAGATTCATTACCTAACACACCACTTTCTAAATAATCGCAGAGCATTTTGAGCATTTCCGCAGGAAATCCGCCCGGATAGGTCGCTAAAGATTCTTTGGTGATAATGCCACACATCTCCCAATGCCCGGTAGTAGTGTCCTTGCCGTTAGATATTTCGGCTAATTTAGTATGATAAGCTAACGGTTGCTCACAGATGATTGTTCCGGCGATATTACCCAAGCCCATTTTTTCTAAATTAGGATAATGTATCTCGTGGTGAGCTTGATATAAAGATTGAAGTGTATGGGGATCTATATCGCCAAATTTAGCGCTATCCGGCAATGCCCCGACACCCAAGCTATCTAAGACAATTAAAACTACTTTTCTCATATCGCGTCTCCTTTTTATAAATCTTTTATAACTCTGCTTTTAATATATCCATTTAAGCTCGTGGATGGCTGGATTTATACTGCTCAAATTTCTTTTCATCTAGCAAATGTGTATAAATTTGCGTTGTAGCAATATCCACATGCCCCAGCATTTCCTGGATAGCACGCAAATCAGCACCATTTTGCAGTAAATGCGTCGCAAAGGAATGGCGCAAGACATGCGGTGTCAATGGCGAAGTAATGCCCGCCAAACGCCCATATTTTTTTAAATTTTTCCAAAATCCCTGGCGTGTCATCTTGTCGCCTTGCTTGTTTAAAAAGAGATAATCGCTCTGCCAGTAGTTAGCTATCTTGCGTCGGCAATGCTCTGTATAGTAATCAAGTGCTTCGATAGCGGCTTGTCCTAATGGCACCAAACGCTCTTTGTTGCCTTTACCGATACAGCGGACATACGCCATTTCG
>CAYTOM010000225.1:0-2731 GCA_964439335.1 uncultured Peptococcaceae bacterium
GATTTGTGGGTCAAATGTAGAATATTCGGTAAAGGTAATTTCACTAAAAGTAGGAGAAATATTGTTAGGCTTATTCATTGTAAGCACCTCGTTTTCTATGGAGATATTTCTTTAAGTATAGCAGATAGGGTGAAAAAAGTTAAGCAAAATTAGTGCAGTACATAATATTAATAGAAAAAAATTTGGTAATTTTTCAGGAAAGCTATTGCATAATTATGCAAATAAGCGTATAATTATCTAAAATATAAAAGCGGAGGCGAATTTTATGCTGAAAGCAGGTGTTATTGGCGCTACCGGCTATACCGGCGGTGAATTGTTAAAAATTTTGGCTAATCATCCGGAGGTCGAGCCGATTAAAGCGGCATCGCGTAGCAATGTCGGCAATCAAGTATCGAATGTGCATAAATTTTTATATAAAGCGGTAGATTTAGAGGAATGTAGCATTGACAGTGAAAATTTCACTGATTGTGATGTAGTATTTTTGGCACTTCCTCATGGGGCGTCGTCGCAAAGTGCCAAGGAATTGATTAATAAAGGCATCAAGGTCGTTGATTTAGGGGCGGATTTTCGTTTGCGTACTTTGGAAAGTTATAATGAATGGTACGGAGCAGAGCATAAATGGCCGGAGGTATTGCCCACTACGGTGTATGGCTTGCCGGAAATTTATCGTGAGCGGATCAAAACATCGAATTTAGTGGCTAATCCTGGCTGCTATCCGACCAGTATAATTTTAGGATTAATGCCGTTATTAAAAAATAATTTGGTTGATGTCCATACTATCGTCGCTGATAGTAAATCAGGTGTCTCCGGTGCCGGCAAAACTCCCAGTGCCAATACCCATTATCCTGATATGAATGACGGTATTGCGGCGTATAAAATAGCCGGTCATCATCGCCATACGGCAGAAATCGAGCAGGAATTGGGATTATTAGCCGGGGAGGAAATGCATATTACCTTTACTCCGCATCTGACCCCAATGACCAGAGGGATTTTGTCCAGTATTACAGTGACGGCTAAGCATAAATTGACCCAAAAAGAGCTCGATGAGTGCTATTACGAAGCGTATAAAGATGAATATTTTGTGCGTTTGCGCTCGTTTGATGATTTGCCGAATACCAAATGGGTGGCAGGCAGTAATTATTGTGATATTGCCGCTGTCTGGGACGAGCGTACCGGCAGAGTAAATGTAATTTCGGCGATTGATAATTTAGTCAAAGGTGCCAGTGGTCAGGCTGTGCAAAATATGAATTTAATGTTTGGATTAGAGGAAAGTTTAGGCTTAAAATATGGATTTATTTATCCGTAAGGAGTGAATATGATGCAATTTACATTACAACATCTACAAAATTCGGTGACAGCCCCCAAGGGCTTTAAAGCAGCAGCGGTGGCATCGGGTATCCGCTATCATGGGCGTACTGATTTAGCGGTGATTTTATCTGATGTGCAGGCAGAATGTGCTGCTGTCTATACGCAAAATAAATTTAAAGCAGCTCCATTGGTGATTACCGAGCAAAATTTAGCTAATGGTAAATGCCAGGCTTTTGTCTGCAATAGCGGTATCGCTAATGCCGGCATGGGCGAGGTAGGATTAAAAAGTGCGCGCATGATGAGCGATATGACGGCTAAAGCGTTAAATATCGCCGCTGATGATGTCGTCGTAGCCTCGACCGGTGTCATCGGGATGCCTTTGCCGATGGATAAATTAGCAAGCGGTATCGAGCAGGCTAGCAAGGAATTAGACTATAACAAGGGCTTAGATGCGGCATTTGCCATTATGACGACGGATTTAGTCGTGAAAGAATGTACTCTGAGCTATGAATATAAAGGCCAAACTATCACAATTGGCGGTATTGCTAAAGGTAGTGGTATGATTATGCCGAATATGGCGACAATGCTGGGATTTGTCACTACTGATGCCAATATTTCGGCAGGGGCATTAAAAACGATAATTAAAAAGCTGGTCGATAAGACCTTTAATATGATTTCGGTCGATGGTGATACTTCGACTAATGATATGGTCGCTGTCATGGCTAATGGCATGAGCGGCTGTAATTTGTTGGATAATGATAGTGAGGGCTTAGAGTTATTTACCCTAGCTTTAGGCGAAGTCTTTTTATACTTAGCGAAATCTATCGCTAAAGACGGTGAGGGTGCGAACAAGCTCGTGATTGCTACAGTAAAAAATGCGAAAGATGAGCATGATGCGAAATTAGCGGCGAAAGCGATTATTAATTCCAGCTTGGTCAAGACTGCTATCTTTGGCTGTGATGCCAACTGGGGGCGTATCGCTTGTGCGGTAGGCTATAGCGGTGCTGAATTTGAGCAAAGCAAGGTCGATATTTTTATCGGCTCGGTGCAGGTGGCTCAACAAGGCATGGGCATAACTTTTGATGAGGAAAAGGCAAAAGAAATTTTGGAGCAGGATGAAGTGGAAATTACGGTCGATTTAGGTGCAGGTGTGGCAATTGCTACCGCCTATGGCTGTGATTTGAGCTATGAATATGTCAAAATCAACGGTAGCTATCGGAGCTAAGGAGTGAAGAAAATGAATTCAATGACAGCAGAAATATTAGTCGAGGCTTTACCCTATATTCGCAAGCTCTACGGAAAAACTATTGTCATCAAATATGGCGGTCATGCGATGACCGATCCAATTATCAAGGAAAAGGTCATTTCCGATATTATTTTGATGCGCTATATCGGCATTAATCCGGTTATTGTCCATGGCGGC
>CAYTOM010000226.1:0-2705 GCA_964439335.1 uncultured Peptococcaceae bacterium
ACAATCGTATCACTCATCGTCAGAGCTTCCTCCTGGTCATGAGTAACAAACACAAATGTAATCCCCAAACGCTGCTGAATTTTTTTCAATTCCAGCTGCATTTCCTTGCGCATCTTTAAATCAAGCGCACTCAACGGCTCATCTAACAGCAAAACCTCCGGCTCATTCACCAATGCTCTGGCAATAGCCACCCTCTGCTGCTGACCACCTGATAACGAATCAATCGCCCTCTTGCCGTATCCGGGCAAATTGACCAATTCCAACATTTCATTTACTTTCTTTTCGATAGACTTTTTATCCATCTTTTTTATTTTAAGCCCAAAAGCTACATTATCAAACACATTCATATGAGGAAACAGCGCATATCGCTGAAATACCGTATTGACCTTTCGTTTAAACGGTGGTAAATCCTGCATCGGCTCACCATTAAACAAAATATCGCCATCCGTCGGACTTTCAAAACCACCTATCAATCGCAGCGTGGTCGTCTTGCCACAGCCTGATGGTCCTAAAAGCGTCAAAAATTCATTGCGCAAAATGTACAAATTAATTTGGTCTAAAACCTTTTCCCCGTCGTATTCTTTTGAGATATTCACTAAGCGGATTAACTCTTCAGACATACGCTACCCCCCTATCGTAAATTTTTTTCTTTGTGCCAAGCACAAGCATAAAAAAAGCAGGTCTGCCAAACCTCCGTCATAAACAGTAAGTTTTAGCTTACCCCAAAAAAAGTCAGTGAGTAGGTACTCTCTTTTTCCTAATTCATATTATAATATTTTCTTCCCGAAATGCAAGCACTATTTTTGCCGATTTCGCCTTTATTGGCATATTTCAAGTATATTTATTCATAATCTTTTTTAATAACCCACTTTTTTTTGTTAATATTTCTTTTCAAATTATTTTTATCACATTTTCAGCCTATTTTCCAAATTTTATCCTTGCATTTACATTTTGCGCATGATATAATAAGCACCAATTTCATACGACAGTTCGTAACCATCCTGTCGTAAAACAAAACTAGGGATTTTTTCACTAATGATGGGTACACTTTTGTGTGCCCTTTTTTCGTGAAAAAGAAAAAGGAGAAATCATTATGCCAAACGAACTACTGTTAATCCTGGAATTGCTCATCGTCTACGCCTTAATTTTGGTTTTCTGGCGCTTCTGGGGCAAAATAGGTATGCTCTGCTGGTTGGCTATCGCCACCATTTTAGCTAATATCGAAGTCATGATTTTAGTCGATGCCTATTCCTTGGAGCAGACCTTGGGCAATGTGCTTTTCGCCTCGACCTTTATCGTTACCGATATTTTAAGCGAAAATACCACCCAACAATTCGCCAAAAAATGCGTCAATTTAAGCATCATGACATCTGTCGTCTTTATCATCATCAGCCAAATCTGGCTTTTATATACCCCTAATGCCAACGATTGGGCATTTTCCCATTTCCTCGTTCTCTTTAGCAACACCCCACGCCTACTTTTAAGTGGGCTCGTAGTCTTTGCTATCGTGCAAAAACTCGACATCTGGCTTTATCACAAATGGTGGAGCTTGACCGCTAAGCGCGGTGATGCCCACGCCTATCTATGGCTGAGAAATAACTGCTCCACCCTCATTTCCCAGCTGGTCAATGCTTTTTTGTATAACTTTCTCGCCTTCGGTGGTATGTACAGCCTGCCCTCGCTCATCTCCATCTGCCTATCCAGCTATCTGGTATTTTTAGTCATGGCATTACTGGATACACCTATCGTCTATATCGCTCGCAAATGGCATACAAAATATAATATAGAATAGCTTTCATTTATTTTTGCTATGTATAATCCTTGATTTTGGGACGGAAATAAACTTTCACCCCTTGTTTTTTTCGCAAAAATCATATATAATTAAGCTAAATCAGAGCAATTTCATGATTATTTTAATCCACTATTAGGAGTGATCTCGATGGGTTTTGCAAATATCGGTGTACCTAGCTTAATTTTGATCTTAGTCGTTGCTTTAGTTATCTTTGGACCCGGCAAATTACCGGGAGTCGGTAAAGCAGTCGGACAAAGCATCAAAGAATTCAAAAACGAAATGAATGATGTTAAACAAGACGAGCCTGCAAAAGTTGAGGCAACCACTAACGAAGAAGAGAAAAAAAGCGAATAATTACGCACCAAAATAAGTACCGTCCAAGCGGTACTTATTTTTTTATCTTATTTTTTACCACAATACCGCCAAAATCAATACCGATGAATCAATTTCCAAATTATCTTTAAATACACCAGCCCACATACCCCGATAATTATCGTCTGGATAGAATAATCCCCCCATATCCGTCCCTGCCACAGCACCATCTGCGCCGCCTCCGACACATTTGCCCCCACCAGCCCCAAAAAGCACCCTATCACCGCTAAATCCAGCATAATCAACACTAACAAGCTCATAATACGCCGCACTCTTATCGCTCCTTTCCTAAACCATCTACTCCATATATATGCCACACCCTCCTCCTACAATACAACGCACAAAATTTTAAGAAAATTTATCTTTTTCGCCAAAACTATTGCAATAAAGCCTAATTTATCGTAAACTAATATAAATATAGCTATTTTTTGAACCTTTCATTTAATATACCGTCATAATTTCCAAGGAGCGTGAAAATATTGCCTAAAATCACCAAAAAACGCCTCGGCACTATCACCACCTCTATCGTCTTGATCGGCGC
>CAYTOM010000227.1:0-2689 GCA_964439335.1 uncultured Peptococcaceae bacterium
AAAGAAGAATTTGATTTTGTCTTGATCGACTGCCCGGCATGTATTGAGCAGGGCTTTAAAAACGCTATTGCCGGTGCTGATGCGGCAATAGTTGTTACTAATCCCGAAGTATCGGCTGTGCGTGATGCTGACCGTATTATCGGCTTATTAGAGGCTAACGGCTTAAATGAGCCTAAATTAGTTATTAATCGGATGCGCGCCAATATGGTTAAGCAGGGCGATATGATGGGTGTCGATGATATGCTGGAAATTTTGGCGGTTAAACTTTTGGGCGTAGTGCCGGAGGATGATAATATCGTCATTTCGACTAATCGTGGTGAGCCGGCAGTTTTGGATCAAAAATCAAAAGCAGGGCAAGCATATCGCAATATTGTGGATCGCATTTTAGGCAAGGAAGTCCCTATTATGCAAATGGATGTAGAAGAGGATGGCTTTTTTGCTAAGCTGCTTCGTTTATTTAAAAAGAGTAATTAAGGAGGCAGACAGATGGCAAGTTTATTGCAAAAGTTATTCGGTGAAAAGAAAAACAGCAAGGATGAAGCTAAGGAACGCTTGAAATTGGTGTTAATTCACGATCGTGCCAGCCTTTCGCCGGGTATGGTAGAGGATTTGCGCAAAGATTTAATTGGCGTCATTAGCAAATATATGGAGTTTGATGAGCAGGCTTTGGAGGTCAATATGAATAGCGAGGATAATATCGCTATGCTCGAGGTCAATATTCCTATTTCTAATATTAAGCGTGGTAGTGTTTAAGATAAAGCCCCCATTTTATAAATGGGGGCTTTTAGTATTTTAAAAGTAAATTTTGCAATTCGGCATATCCCGTACTTTGACTAGGGCTTCGCCAAACCGTTGATAATGTACGATTTCTCTTTCGCGTAAAAACGCCAATGGCTCGATGATAGATTGGTCGGTGGTTTGATTAATTAAATATTCGTAGCTGATGCGCGCCTCTTCTTCCGCAGCCATGTCACGCGTCAAATCGACTATAGCATCACCTTTGGTAGAAATATAATCTGCTGTCCAGTTGTAGCCATTAGGGTCACTGTAAAAGATGCCTTTGCCATGCAGGACATAGTATTTTTCCAATCCGGCAGCTTTAATATCGGCTAATGAAGCATTGCTCATTAACTGATAAATCATCGTTGCAATTATTTCGACATGGGCTAATTCCTCGGTGCCGATATCAGTTAAAAGAGCTTTGGTTTGTTCGGTAGGCATAGTATAGCGCTGAGTGAGATATTGCAAGCCGGCGGATAATTCGCCTGAGGGACCACCGTATTGGGTCATCAATAATTGCGCCATTTTTAAGTCCTTGGATTTGATGCATACCGGATATTCTAATTTTTTTTCATAGATCCACATATCTTTTCCTCCTTAAATTGCGTAAAAATTGCTTAATTAGCGGCTCTTTCCCATGGCCAAGGGGCATTTACCCAGTTAAAGGGATAACTAGCCGGACAATGACCGAAATTCATCAATGGTCCATTTTGCTTTTCATAAGCACTTTTAGCCTCCCAATATTGCTTGAATAAATTATTGTAGTCCTCGATGGCATCGGCATTATCAGGGTAGATATCTAGATACAAATTCAAATCAACTAAAGCAAAGGTCATTTGCTGTAATTGTAAGAGGCTTATATTACAGTTTTGATTTGCACTAAAAGCTGAATTAGCTTGCGAAGGGGATTTCGCAGATTTATACTTGACTTGCTGATTCATATTTCTCACACTCCTTTAGGTTTTAGCGGTTAATTTTGCTATAGGGCATATTAAGCTCCGGAAAAATCGTCCCAAAGCTCAAGGCTTCCGGCAGGGAGTACAGAGAATTATAAGGCTGCTCACTGATATAAATAGCAGCTAAACTCATTTTGTTATTATTCATCAAAAAAACTCCTTTCATAGATAAATTATCAAGACGCTTTGCATTATAATGTATGAAAAATAAAGCTGATTTGACATAGAAATAGTTCTGTTTTTTCAGTAACTGCATATGATGATATTTTTCCAAAAAAATCGAAAAAATTTTAAAAAATCTTGTTTACATTCAAAAAATACGGGTATATACTTAAATGTAAGACAAAACAATTTGTTGAAAAATTTATTTAAATATTTTAGGAGGAATTCACAATGGCTAAATTTGTATGTAATGTATGTGGTTATGTTTATGAGGGCGAGGCAGCTCCGGCACAATGTCCGCAATGCAAAGCTCCTGCTAACAAATTCAAAGAAATGGCTGGAGATATGGCTTGGGCAGCTGAGCACGAAGTAGGTATCGCTCAGGGCGTCAGCGAGGATATTATTGCTGATTTGCGTGCTAACTTTGAAGGCGAATGCAGCGAGGTAGGTATGTATTTGGCTATGGCTCGTGTCGCTCATCGTGAAGGCTATCCGGAAATCGGTCTTTACTGGGAAAAAGCTGCTTACGAAGAAGCAGAGCACGCTGCTAAATTTGCTGAATTATTAGGTGAAGTAGTGACCTCTTCGACTAAGAAAAACTTGCAGATGCGTGTTGAGGCTGAAAACGGTGCTACCGCAGGCAAAACTGATTTAGCAAAACGCGCTAAAGCTGCTAACTTAGATGCTATTCATGACACTGTCCATGAAATGGCTCGCGACGAAGCACGCCATGGCAAAGCATTTGCAGGTCTCTTAAAAAGATATTTCGGTGAATAATTAACAATAAAAAA
>CAYTOM010000228.1:0-2688 GCA_964439335.1 uncultured Peptococcaceae bacterium
ACGGATATACAGAATTGTCCACGCGGCAACAAAATTTCAACGGACAAAACGCTTTCGACCGAAGTGATTTTAGCCGTGCGGCGAGCGGTCGTTTTAAGGGGAGGGTGATTATTTAAGAGGGTTAGAAAAAATTCTTTCTACCTCTTTGAATAAATATTTTTATTTTTTAATGTCTTAGAGAAAAGAAAAAAGTTTTAAAATAACGCACATCTCATTACAATAATTACGCAAAAAGTAGGTGGACACATGAAAAGAAAAACCATAATTGCGCTAGCAATCGTCCTAGTTATTGGCATATGCGCAGTAATCGGAGTAAGCATTTTAGCAAATGATAGCGAATACCCGGGAGAGGTGCGCTTTTGTGTGCCCTATGATGAGGACAATGCAGTCGTAGTCTATAATAAGCTCGTCAGAGAGGATAAATTAGCAGCACCGGAAAACGAAGTGACAGTGGCTTTGTATAATATTTACTCTAATAAAAAAGAATTGATTTATCAAGGCACTAATCTCTATAAAAGCGGAAATGACCAGCTATTGACCGCAGAAAATATGATTACTTATAAAAGTGTTGATGAAATTTGGACATTTAGCAAAGATGGTGAGACATGGCAGTATAGCACCACGCCATTAGCCATTATCCGCACTATTTCACCTGATAATAGTAACTATGCCGAAAAAAATGAAGGTTCTGTTATCCTGCGTGAGCAAGCAAGGCGCGAAAAATTGGCAGAGATTGCGCTCGGAGATATCCGCGAGATACTCTATCGCCCTGATGGAGAGCAAATTGCCATTACTTTTGCCGATAATTCGGCGGTAGCTTTATGGGATTGGCAGGCGGATAAAGTGCAAAAGCTCTACATCGGGCAGGAATTGCCCAGGGTAGCTAATTGGGTGGATATAGTAGGGCTTTCCTATAGTGCCGATGGACGATATTTACTTATAGACTTCTTATGTGAAAACGGTAATTGTATCATTGCTTGGGATTGTCAAAATAATGAATTAGCTGACGAAGCGTATTTTGAGTACGAGGCTGATATTTTAGATGCAAGTGATACCGAGATGCTTATAGCGAAAAATATCAGCAAAGATGAGCATTATTTAGGATTATACAATTGGCAAACTCACGAGATGACAGAGTTAGATAATTCCGCAGAATATTATACCGCAGGCTGATTTATGCCAGCTACAGCCGGAGATATGTATATGGTAGTAAGCAAATTTGATGGAAATGAGCAAGAAAGTACTTTGACAGTTTTCGACAAGGGTAAAGGTTATATAGCAACTAAACATGAAGTAAAAAAATAAATCTCCTTCGTAAATTTTTGCAAACTATAATTTAAAATTAAGCGAATTAAAATAGCCCGGACTTTTAGTCGAGGCTATTTTTATGGCAAAAATGAAGATTATTACGGAGATTATTGTGAAAAAGTATTGCTATTTTGTGAATAATATGCTATAATTTTGGCATGGATGCCAAAGAAGTGTGTGGAGGTGATCCAATTAGTAATTACAAATGCCAGTCTACCTGCTAAAAAGCGTATTTTGACGGTTTGTGTCAGATTATTTTTAGAAAAAGGCTATAAAAAAACTACTGTAGCAGAAATAGTGCAAAAAGCAAATGTGTCGAATAGCACATTTCAGAATATTTTCGGTGCTAAAGATGGTGTCCTCACAGAGTTGGTAGAGTTTATGTTTGACAAACAATTTTCTGCCGCTCGCAAGATTATCGGCACTGATTTATCCGGAGTGTATGTTTTTTCGATAGAGACAGCTATCCAGCTGACATTGACCGAGCTGAATGAAAATTTACGAGAAATCTATATGGAGGCTTATGCGCAAAAAGATGCGTCGCAATATATTTTAGATCATACCGCTCAGGTGAATTATCAGCTTTTCGGCAAATATCAGCCAAAGTTAAATGAGCAGGATTTTCGTGATTTAGAAATAGGGACAGCGGCAATTATGCGGAACTATATGTCATATCGGTGCGATGAAAATATGACATTAGCGAGAAAAATAAGTTACTATTTGACATTGTGTATGCGTATTTACAAAGTGCCCGAGGACGAGCAAAGGGCAGCATTGGAATATGTCAAGGAAATAGATATTCGTACATTAGCAGAGCAGGTCATCCATGAATTATTTAATGCACTGACGATGCATTATGAGTTTTCTTTAGCTGACAAAGAAAACGGGACAAATTGAGAAAATTAGTTGACATTTATTTAGTGATAAATGTACCGCAATCATAGATTACCCATTATACCCGCTAGTAAAAGATTAAATAATTTATGGTGTCATTGCACTCTCCAAAACATAGGCACCATAAATATTTAATAACTCCGATACTTTCAGATAATTTGCCGGACTACCCATCCCTGTTAAGTCCGGGCAAATTAGCCGGATATCGTCGGAGATAAGACTAAAATATTAAAACACGATGCCTAATGTTTTAGTCACTAAAAGAAGCGTCCTTTATAGGGCGCTTCTTTTGCGTTTTTATTTAGTTTAAGACCCATATTCCTACTGTTAAATACAGTGCGAAAAAGCACCAATAAAGATATGGGACATTCAGCCAGCCGGCGAGGGGGATTATCTTGTAAAAATCCAAAATCATCGCGGTAATCACGATGATCATAGTTATTAGCACTATCGTTGCGACACTATAGAGCTTAAATTTGAAAAATA
>CAYTOM010000229.1:0-2686 GCA_964439335.1 uncultured Peptococcaceae bacterium
ATTATATAGTGCTTCTATAATATTTTTACTTAATTCCTCTGCCTCCTTTTGCCCTTTTTTACTATAGAAATACTCTACTCCTTTTTCCACTATAGATTCGCTAATAATTCCTGCAGTGATCGTAAGTGCTACTACCGCTGATAATGGAAGTGCATAACCTGCCACCACAGGAGCAACTGCAGACATTGCTACTCCACTTGCCACAGTAGTAGCTATCGCCGCAACTGTTTCTTCACCAAATTTAGCATCATCTTGATAGTCACTATAAGCATTCGCCGTCACATAGGCTACATCATAAGCTGTGTTAAAATGTCCGGCATATTTTATAATGTTTCTGGATAGTAGCACATTGTTGGCTTTGCCAAAATCTTTAACCATCTTCTTTGTTTCTTGCTCATTCAGTTTTCCTTTTTTCTTTTCAATCACCTCATATCTTATTAACAATCCATCTGATACTGTATTAACCATACCGCCTGTAGTCCACAAAAAACTACCGACATCAAAATCACTTTTTCTTGACGGTGCTAGCTCTCGTTGAAATGATACTTCAAAATCCAATATCGGATTTTTTACATCATAATGCTCACTATCAATGATACTGCCATCCGGCAATACTACATATCCCGCAGTCAGATACTCATTAATCAGCTCTACCGCATCTATCCTATGCCCTAAATCATGCGTGTAGTTTTGCAAATTCAGATACTTTTGCAAGGAATGAATATTAGGCTTGTTGGTAGTTTGATTAATTTCCCCATTCATATCGCCATATAATTGTTTATACAAATCGATAAATAAAAATAGCGGAAATTTTTTATCATAGGCAAGTTTCATTAACTCATCATCACCTGCCCCATTTGCCAAGCTCCATTTGATAGTAGCATCATACATTTCCAGCATTTCCTCATAGGATAATTGCAAGTTTTCGTTTCTGATGATAATATCACCAATCGCAATACCATCATAAAAGTACTGCCACATGGCGCCGTCACCCATCATCATATACCTGCTAACTCCTAACTTTTTCGCACACCGCCAGCCATAGACCGCATCAGGATCCATTAATACACGATTGCACCGTCTGCACCGATTTTCTGCCATAGAATTCCCCCTAAAAATATATTTTTCGATGATCATCTAACTACATTTTACAATTAAGTCCAATAATTGTCAAGCAAATTGTAAATATTTTTCTATTTATGTAAATTAAAGTATTTTTTGAGTTTATTTTCAGGCACAAAAAAGCCCCTCAATCGAGGGGCTAAATTTTATTCATCTTCTAAAATTTGTACCAAGTCGTCGGATTTCAAGAAACGCAAAAATTCCTCACAAGCCTGCGTACGGAATTTTTTCTTATGATAAATGATACGCAAAGTACGATAGAACTCGTCCTCTTTAATTTTTACCTGCGAGAGGATACCTGCTTTTAATTCCTCTTTGACAGCCCATTTAGAAATGATGCTGACACCCAATCCGCTTTCGACTGCGGCTTTGATTGCACTGGTGCTACCTAATTCCATCACTACATTTAAGTTGTTGATCGGGAATCCTGCCTTCTTCAAGTGCATTTCTACTTCCATTCTGGTGCCGGAGCCTTTTTCACGAGAAATAAACGGATACTTGTCCAATTCAAAGACAGAGATATTGTTTAATTTTGCCCACGGATGCTCCGGATTGGTGACTAATACCAACTGATCCTGCAAGAATGGGATACTCTCTAAATCCTTGCCAATCGGCGGACCCTCAACCAAACCGATATCTAACGCTGTATCATGGACAGCAGCCTCGATATCCTCGGAGTTGGAAACTTCCAAACTCATCTGCACTTGAGGATATTGTTTCTTATACGCACCCATGATATACGGAGCGATATACTCACCAATGGTTGTACTGGCACCGATGCAGAGTTTACCTCTGATCGAGCTGGTCATATCCTGCATTTCATTTTCCAAATCAGCCTGCAAACGGCTCATTTCATTAGCATACTGCAAAAGCAAATGTCCTGCTTCTGTCAAAATAATATTTCTACTCACGCGGTCAAAAAGGCGCGTCCCGTAGTATTCTTCCAACATTTGAATCTGGAAGCTCACTGCCGGCTGAGTTAAAAACAACGCTTTAGCTGCCTTAGAAAAGCTTTTCTTTTCTACGACTGTCAAAAAGACACGAATGCTGTCGTTTAACATACTATCCACTCCTAATCAAATTTCTTACTGCAATTATTGAATCATCTCTAAAGCTGCCGGCACATCCAAAGCATTTAAGTAGTCGATAAACTTACTAGCTGCTTCTGATTCAAATTTATCTTTATTAACAATAATGTTAAAGTTACGATGCATATTCAAGCCTTCGATTTCGACCTGTGCTACTTTGCCCATTTTAACGACATCTTTGGTAGCCCATTTGGAAATGATAGCCATACCCAATCCGCTGATAACCGCTGCTTTGATTGCACTGGTATTACCGATTTCCATTACGATATTCAAGCTCTCGACATCAAAATCAGCATCGATCATTGCCTGCTCTACTACCAAGCGGCTACCGCTACCGGGCTCACGAACGATAAACGGCTCTTCGCGCAATTCCTCCAAGGTAATCTTGCCCTTAGCTGCCCATGGATGATCAGCCGGTACGATCAAGCTCATCTCATCGTCAAAGAATTTTGTCGTCGTTAAATCCTTATCAATCG
>CAYTOM010000230.1:0-2439 GCA_964439335.1 uncultured Peptococcaceae bacterium
AATGCGCTTTTGTATGTGTTTTTTGGTTGCTTGGTGGCAATGGTCGCTTTTGCTATCGTGGCAGATATTTTTCAATTAATTCCGTATTTATTTAGTACAGCACTATGGCAAGAAATTCGTGAAACTTTAACTATAATCCCCACCGGTGGATATTTAGTAGCACTAAATTTTGCTTTGATGTGCATCTTAGGCTTAACTACAACAATTTTGATGGTCTATTTATCCGCCTCTATCGGGCAATTACCCTTTGCTCATAAGCATCGCACAGCAGCTTCGTTTGTAATTTTTATCGTTTTAAGCATCGTAATTACCCAAATTTGCGGCAGCTTTTTTGTCGAGCTCCCGTGGAATAATATGTACATTTATCCGGCAGATGCAACCAGCGAATCAGTCTGCCATATGCTAAATGTAATTTTGGGCGTGGTTAATGCGATTACTTTCGTAGTAGCTGTCGGGTGCTTTGCCGGGACAAATTATATTTTAAAAAACAAGCTGAATTTACAATAATAAATTCTACCACTTATCTACATCAAAAAAGCACATCATTAATGATGTGCTTTTTTCGCTATATTTTTTGAAAGACCTCTTTCGGTTGCTTGCATACCGGGCAGGTAAAATCCGCCGGTAATTCGTCAATATCGGTCGTATACCCACATATGCTACAGCGCCAGCCACCTGCTGCGGAGGCGTCATAGGTAGGTGCATTTTTGGGCGAAGTGCCCTTTTTGACCTGCCTGTAATAACTATAGCTCATGGGAATGTCATCAGCTAAACTTTCCATTTCCTCGACAGCAATGATAAAGAGCGTATGTGTGCCGACATCAAGGCTCTGCTTGACCGTACCGCCAAAGTAAGCGGTAGTGCCATCAGCTATAAAAGGGACACCGTTTTGGGCTAATTGATGGGGAAAATCAGCAAATTTATCTACTTCGCTACCGCTTTGAAAGCCAACATGGCGAATAGTATCCATCGAGGCAGCCTCGCTTAAAATGCTGATCGTACATTTGCCACCGGATAGGAGCAAATCATGCGTATAATTATTTTTAGAAATAGCTACCGAAAGCAAAATAGGGTCACTTGCGACCTGAATCGCCGTATTGATGACGCAGGCAGATTGCTTGGTGGCATTTTTTGCTGCAATGATAAACAGACCGTAGGTTAAATCGTGTAGAGCTTTTTTGTCCATAGTATGAGCCTCCTGAGCTGTATATTTAACTGTATAGTTATATTATACCCTAAAAATATTGCCGCTAAACAATGCCATTCTTATTTGTGATAAGGCTCGCCTTTAATAATGCGAAATGAGCGATAAATCTGCTCTAAAAGTATCAGGCGCATCAGCTGATGCGGAAAGGTCAAAGCAGAAAAGGACAATTTATAATCCGCCCTCTTAAGAATGCTATCATCTAGTCCCAATGAGCCACCAATGACAAATACGACATTGCTTTTGCCCTGATTAGCGAGAGATTCTATCTTGCGTGCCAGCCCCAGCGAATCCACGCTCACGCCGTCAATAGCTAGCGCAATGACATAATCATCAGGCTTGATTTTGGCTTTGATTCGCTCACCCTCCTTGGCTTTGATTTGCATTTCCTCGGCTGCGGAGGCATTGTAGGGCTCTTTTTCGTCAGCCAGCTCAATGATATCTATTTTAGCATAGGCTTGCAGGCGTTTTAAATATTCGTTAATGCCCTCACGCAAATATTTTTCTTTCAGCTTACCTACTGTGATTAATGTAATATGCATAATTTCACCTCAAATGCATTATAGCATAGATCCCCATTTTAGCCAATAAATATTTACCTATCCCCCATAAAAATCCCTACCTGCAATCGCAAGTAGGGATAAAGTATTTTATTCACTGAAAATCTGGTATACCGGAGCACCCTCGCACTGATGAGGCATACGCACATTTAAAAGTACTGCTGCTGTCGGAGTGACATCGACATGCTTCACAATACGCTCGGTCAAGAAATCTGTCTTGATACCAGGTCCTGCCGCCATAAATACCGAACGCACCGAGGTATCGCACGCACCATTAATAGTAGAGAAGCTGTCAGAATGGTCGGCGGTATAGCCCTCAGCGATATAATAAATAATATCACCGCTGTCAGGTCCACCCTCGCCCAACAATGCCGCATCACGATTGCGCAATGCCACAGCTACAATTCTGTGACCGGTTTTTTCATCTTTCAAGCCGTACAAATCAGTCATTATTTGCTCTTCCAATTCAAATTGATCCTCCGGATCAACGATACCATAGGGATCGCGTCCTTTGATATTGAGGAAGATATGGCAATAAGAAGCATTTATCGCCCGAGTCTTGGACCAGTCGATTTCCGGAATATCGTTACCGTTGTCGTCCTTTTTCAGTACAGTATAGCCTAATTTGCGCATCTCTACTGCACAAACACCACCACTCATCAGACGGAATACATC
>CAYTOM010000230.1:2449-2656 GCA_964439335.1 uncultured Peptococcaceae bacterium
GAAACAATCAAAATAGTCCAGTCTTCATCGAGCAATTCCAAAAATTCACCGATATAGTTATCTGTTTGGACATAAACCTCGGAGAACAATCTCTGGCAAGTTTCCGGAGACAATTTGCTGCCTTTTTTCAAATATTGTACTAACATATGCCCCTGCATATCGACATTATGGAAATGCGAGAAAATTACGCCAAATCCCTGCTCTCTA
>CAYTOM010000231.1:0-2623 GCA_964439335.1 uncultured Peptococcaceae bacterium
TGCGCATTCTGTGTTGAAAAGGCTGAAACAATCGATTACAAAGATGTTGCAAAGTTGAAAAAATACGTAACTGAAAGAGGCAAAATTCTGCCAAGACGTATTTCTGGTAACTGTGCAAAACATCAGAGAGCTCTGACCGTTGCTATCAAACGTGCTAGAGTAATGGCTTTGTTACCATACACAACTGAATAATTCAGCACAGAAGTGTATCAATAGTAATGTATTCCCTGCATCGAAATGATGCAGGGTTTTTATTTTGTTTGAAAATGCGATAACGATGGATTTTATATTTCTTTTTCAAAAAGTATTCCATTTTTGAAAAAGTGAATGATAATAAAAAAGTGAGTTGCGTGTAACACGCAACTCACTTTTGGAGCGGGTAAAGGGAATCGAACCCTCATATTCAGCTTGGGAAGCTGATGTTCTACCACTAAACTATACCCGCATAATATATTATTATATACGATTAGGATAGTTTTGTCAACCGGGTAAATAGGCATTTTGTTGAAAAAAGATAAATTTGCATTTTGATAAAAAACTTTAGTGCTCAGAGCAAAATTCTTTGAGCGTGAACGACTTTACTTGCGAAAATAATTGTGCTATAATAAAAATTCAAATTTGTTGAAGAAAGGCAAGGATCGTTTTAATGAGTGTGAGCAGTACTAATAAACGCGTTTTTCGTGAGGGTATGCATGATGGTATACCGATAGGACTAGGATATTTGGCGGTAGCATTTTCGCTGGGCATTGCTGCGCGTAATGCAGGATTGTCACCGCTACAGGGATTTTTGGCAAGTGCTTTGTGCAATGCTTCTGCCGGAGAATATGCCGGTTTTACTTTAATTGCTGCCAATGCCGCCTATATTGAGCTGGCAATTGTTACTTTGATAACCAATGCTCGCTATATGCTGATGAGCTGTGCGATGAGCCAGCGAATCAAGCCGGGCATGAAGCTCAGGCATCGTTTGCTGATGGGCTTTTATATTACCGATGAATTATTTGGTATAGCTATCGCCCGCCCGGGGTATCTAAATCCCTTTTATACTTACGGTGCAGTAGTGGTAGCGGCACCTTGCTGGGCGGTAGGGACAGCGCTGGGAGCGATAGCCGGTAATTTGCTGCCGTTAAGTTTGGTCAGTGCTTTTAGTGTAGCTTTGTATGGGATGTTTTTAGCCATAATTATCCCACCTGCCAGAGAAAGCAAGATAGTCTGTGGGATAATTATAGTGTGCTTTATCGCCAGTGGTATCTTTAACTATTTACCGCTAGCCGCAGGAATTTCTGCCGGGACGAAAATTATTATCTTGACGGTGGTTATCTCCGCAATAGCAGCAATCCTTTTCCCACATCCGAGCAATGAGGAGGAGCAAAAATGAGCGGCAATGCCTATATTTACATTTTAATTATGTCCGGGGTCAGCTTTCTAATCAGAGTTTTACCGCTGACCTTGATCCTAAATCAGATAAAAAATCAATTTTTCCAGTCTTTTTTGTACTATGTACCGTATTTGACCTTGGCAGTGATGACCTTTCCGGCGATTATTCAAGCTACTCAAAGCACCATTTCCGGTGTCTTGGCGTTAGCTATAGGTATATTTGCTGCTTGGAAAGGCGCAGGATTGTTTAAGGTAGCTTTGTCGTGCTGTGCGATAGTTTTAGTGGCGGAGTTTATCATTTTGTAAGAAAAATGTTTATTTCGCTAAAAAGATTTGGAGAATAAGAAAAAATATTCACTTTCTACTGGTAATTTTTCGTTTGCTGTGTCATAATATAAAGGATAATAAAACCATATAGGGAGGAAATATAATGTATGATGTATTAGTAATCGGTGCAGGACCCGCCGGCATGACGGCAGCGATTTATGCAGCCAGAGCAGGCTACAAAACCGCTATGGCAGAGGTCGGAGTACCCGGTGGACAAGCTGCGACTACCGAGACGATTGAAAACTATCCCGGTTTTCCCCAAGGTGTCGCCGGTCCGGATTTGATGTATAAATTCTTCGAGCAGACGCAAGTATTTGGAGTAGAGACATTGTACGGCTATGTCGAAAGCATCGATACAGCGGAGGAAATTAAAAAAGTAAAAATCGGCGATACTGTTTACGAGAGCAAGACGGTCATTATTGCTTCCGGTGCTAAGCCTAAGACTTTGGGTGCGCCTAATGAGGATAAATTCCGCGGTCGTGGTGTGTCGTACTGTGCTACTTGCGATGGATTCTTTTTCAAAGATAAAGAGGTCATGGTCGTAGGCGGTGGTGATACTGCTGTCGAGGAAGCGATGTATCTGACTAAAATGTGCAGCAAGGTGACCTTGATTCATCGTCGTGACCAGTTGCGTGCCAATCATACAGCGCAGACGCGTGCATTTGCCAATGAAAAGCTGGAAATCATTTACAATACAACCTTAGAGGAAATTATCGGCGAAAGCAAAGTGACTTCGGTACGGTTAAAAAACAAGATTACCGGCGAGGAAAGAATTATGCCGATTGAGGGTATTTTCATTTTTGCCGGCTATCAGCCGAATAACGACTTCTTCCCTGCTGATTTAGAGGTCGATAACCAGGGTTATGTCATTACCAACGAGAAAATGGCGACCAATTTGCCCGGTATCTTTGCGGTGGGTGAT
>CAYTOM010000232.1:0-2608 GCA_964439335.1 uncultured Peptococcaceae bacterium
CACTCTGCTCGCCGAAGTATTATATTTCTCCCCTACCAGTGGGTACAGCTCCTTAGTCACCGCGCCTAATAAATTAATATCGTCCATGATATAGAGAATGGCATCACGCAAATACTGATACCCTTTGACATGAGCCGGTATCCCCATCTGGTGCAATACCTCTGTTACCTCTAACTCATAATCCCTCTTTTGCGTAGCAGGATTAACACTTTCCAAAGCCGCTTTGGTAATATTCACAGGCTCGTCCTGAGCCGCCAATCTAATCCGCCCAATCAGTGCTTGGACATCAAATGGCTTTAACAGCACATCTACCGCATGATTATCAAACGCCCTCTGCACATAATAAGCACTGCGGATATTAGTCAGCATGATGACTTTAGGCTTTTTCTCCAGCAGATTGACCCGCTCCAAAATACCCAATCCGTCCAGCCCCGGCATAATCGAGCCTAGCACGACGACATCGGGATTATACTTTTCAATCAAAATTAATACTTCCTGCCCGTCATTAGTCGAGCCTACGACTGACATATCGGATTCTTTGCGTAAATATCCGCCCAAAACCTCGTTAAATTCCTTTTCTTCATCAGCCAATAATACTTTAATCATACTTTTCTCCCCCAATAATAAAATATTTTCGTAATTTACTGCCATATTTTACTATTTCGCTGTATTATTGGTAATTCCTGCTTGAAATAGAAATTTATTGGATATTTTTTCAACTTTTTTGCAAAATTTTTTAATATAGCAAACTCCCACCTCAAAAGGTGGGAGTAAAGTGGGTTAAATATGTTCTTTTAATACATTTTTCCAGTGTATTAAATCCGATTTAATACAAACTATCCTGGCAGATATATTCCCCGTAGTATTTTCATCTTCAAATACTATATGCACTCTATTTCCTTTATGATAATAATACACTCTCCCATGAGCAATAGCATTTCTTATATGTCGCAAAAAACAATCCATTTCTGTTTCTTGGGGAATATTTTTTTTATTTTGTTTTTTTTTACAAACATATCTTTTGCATTTCAAACAGATATTATTAGTATCTAAATGAGCTTTAGTTAGTTCTTTATCTATGTTTACATTTGAAGAACAGAATTCTTCATATTTAAAATTCCTGCCTTGCATCATTTGAGAAAATATATTTTCATGCTTTTCTCTGGAAATTTGTGAAGAATGAGCACTATTAATATCAGGGGCTAAATGCAGAAAAAAGGGTTATCATGTCTGATGAATTTGCGTAATTATTTTCAAATGGTACTATTTTCATATCTTGTAAATTATATTTTTCTACAATGGTACAATCGTTCTCCAAACAATTTTCTTTTTTCTTTTTCATATTCCCCCTCCTATTTCTTATACTCCGGTAGTTTGATATTCTGCCAATCTGCTACCTCACACTGTCCAGAGTTATTATAACCTACCGCTACGACTGTGCCGTCTTCTTTTAAGCCAACAACATGAGCATATCCTGTAAATACAGCCACAATATCCTGCCAGTCCTCTACCTCACACTGTCCATGGTCATTGTCACCTACAGCTACGACTGTGCCATTGTTTTTTAAACCTACTGTATAAAAATCACCTGCGGCTATAGTTATTTGCCGGCTTAACTGCCGGCGCAAGTCCAGATTTAGCTCATGGGCATCTTTATAACCATCCAGTTTGCCAAAGGCTAAAAGAGCTTGGTTATACTCGCCACTATCCCTAAGCGCAATAGCCTCATTATAGGCATTATTCTTCATTATCATAGATAGGGCTCCTGCAGCCAGCACCAGGACGATAGCTAGAGATACAGCAATTGTAAGATGTTTTTTTGTTTTAGCCTTGCGCTTTTCCGCCTGTGCTTTTTGCTCTTTTTCGCGGGCTGCGCGCTCGGCTGCCAAGCGCAGTTGCTCCTCGCGCTCTTTTTCCTCTATCTCCAGGCGGGCAGCCAGATGCTCACGCAGGGCAGACTCATCTAGCTTGGCAAATACCGCGCTCTTCGCGCTATTACAGCCAAAGCAGTGAGATTGTTCATTTTTATTGAGCGTGCCACAGGTGCAGCGCCATAAATCGCGGATTTCCTGCGGTTTATAGAGAGTTTGACTATCCTGCAATTGTGTATCGATAGCGTACTGCTTGAGCAAATCAGGCTCTTTTAGCACTTTCCTGAGTGGCACTTTTGCCTCAAGTGGCTTTTGCCAGGGGGTATCGGCTCCGCTATAAATAGTATTATCCGCAAAGATGACCTCTTTGACCGCTACAGCAAAGGAGCGCGTGTTATCATCGTTTAAATATATCGCCGTCTGCTCGCCAAAATCCTGATTGCGCGCGATATTTAAATCTAAGTAAGTATGCTCGGTCAGCGCACCGATTTCACGCCCTGCCGTATCATACGAAGTAATGGCGACTGTCGCCGCTTTGATAGCTTTTGTGCCGAGATTGTGGAGCTTTAGCTGTGCCAAGACGCGATTGGTCAGGTTATCTTTGAGCAATGCCCCTGCCGCTATCATCACCGGCGCCTCATATTTATACAGCTCATTTGGCAAAGTATACACTCTGCTATATCTATCTGCCATTTGTTTCGACTCCTATATCGTCGGTAATTTCTCATTATTAGCTG
>CAYTOM010000233.1:0-2603 GCA_964439335.1 uncultured Peptococcaceae bacterium
CGGCACATCAGCCAAAGCAGCCTCCATCGGCAGCAAGTATTGTTCCGGATCGTTACTTTCCTCTAAAGCATCTAAACGAATTGCCTCATCGACATGAAAATTGCCGCTACGATTGCGCATCAGATAGCACATATGCCCTACGGTACCGCATTTTTTGGCAATATCCGTACACAGCGTGCGAATATAGGTACCTTTACCACAGCGGACATTCAGCATTGCCGCAGTCTCGCTATACATCAGCACTTGGATATCATAAATCTGCACATTGCGTGTCTCGCGCTCGATTTCGACCCCGGCTCGGGCTAATTTATACAAAGGCTGTCCATCTTTTTTTACTGCCGAATACATCGGCGGAATTTGTTCGATTTCACCGACAAAGCTTTGGCAAATAGTGACAAATTCCTCACGACTAATCGTAGGCAAATCAGCACGAGCGATAATTTCACCGCTATTATCCTCGGTGTCGGTAGCGATACCGACTTTCATCATCACGCGATACTCTTTTTCTTTGTCCACTAAATATTCTGCCAAGCGAGTAGCCTGCCCTATACAGACAGGTAATACGCCCAAAGCGTCCGGATCCAAAGTCCCGGTATGCCCCACTTTTTTAGTATGATACACCCGACGCAGACGATTGACTACATCATGCGAAGTAATGCCGGGTGGCTTCATCACATTTACGATTCCATCTTTCATCTTTGTTCTCCTAAGCTCATCGTTGCTTCTTTTAACACACTATCGATAGCCTCTGCCAAGGGTTGCCTGATAGTCGCCCCCGCTGCTCGCACATGACCACCGCCGGAAAATTTCTGCGCCAATTCGTTGACATTGACCCATTCTTTGCTGCGAAAGCTGGCTTTGATGCCATCAGCTCTTTCGCGCAACAAAATAGCTATCTCGACACCCTCGATATTTTTCAAAATATCGACCAAGCCATCGATATCATTGCTTTCCGCTTTAGTCTGCGCTAAAATATCCGCCTCCAAAGCACACCAAGCAATTTTACCCTCAGCCGCAAAATCCATATGGGCAAATAAATATCTTTGCAGGCTCAATTTCGCCATCGATACGCTTTCATAAATATTTAACCGCACCAAATCCATGCGTGCGCCTTTTTCCAAGAGTTTAGCCGCTACCCGATGAGTCTCGGCGGTCACCGCATCAAATCTAAACGAGCCACTATCGGTGCTCAATCCCAGATATAATGCCGTCGCTACCTCTTCATCGATAGGAGCCGCCATTGCCTCTAAAACTTGATAAACATTTTCGCAATTGGCGATAGCCCGGTCATTGACATAATTATAGGCGCCGAAATATTCATTTCCCAAATGATGATCTATTTCGACAATAGTTTTATCGGCTAAAGCATGGGGATATTTATCCAGCTCGGCACGCTTTAAATTAGCCGCATCTAAAACCACCACTACCGGAGCCAATTCCTCATTGCCGGTAAAAAGCCTGATTTCTCGAGCTTTTTTCAAAAAATGATATACTTCGGGAATAGGGCTGACATTATAAATATCAGCCCTCACCCCTATATTTTCCAAAGCACTTGCCAAAGCACACGAGGAGCCTATCGCATCACCGTCAGGATTGACATGGGAAAAGATGCTCACCCATGACGCTGTTTTTAAATACTCCGCTACAGCTTTCAAATCATTACTCATGACTTTCGTCCTCTTGTACGGCAGTATCATTTTTTATCTCCTGCAAAATAGCCTCAATTTTTGCCCCATATTGCAAAGACTCATCTAAGACAAAGTTTAATTCCGGTACAGTACGAGTTTTAAAACGCTTGCTCAATTCCTTGCGAATATAGCCTTTGGAATCATTCAAGCCTTTTAATGCCTCTCCTTGTGCCCAATCCGAGCCATATTTGCTCACATAGACCTTGGCATAGCTCAAATCCTGGCTCACCTGCACCTCGGTCACACTGACCAATCCATCAACTCGGGGATCTTTTAAATGATTTTGGATGATCTCCATGATTTCTTTACGCAATTCTTCAGCCATACGGCCGGTTCTATTATTCATTCAGTTCACCTCTTAAAGCTCACGCTTGATTTCTTCAAAGGTGTAAGCCTCTAAGATGTCGCCTTCTTTGATATCGTTAAATTTCTCGATGCCGACACCGCATTCAAAGCCCGATGCTACTTCCTTGACATCATCTTTAAAGCGACGCAAGGAAGCGATTTCACCGTCTAAAATTACGACACCGTCACGCACCAAGCGAATCTTGGCATTTCTGGTGATTTTACCCTCGGTGACATAGCAACCGGCAACCGCACCTACTTTAGGCACCTTAAAGACATTACGCACCTCTGCCTGACCTAATTCAACCTCTTTGATCTCCGGAGCCAGCATACCGCTCAAGGCTGCTTTGACATCTTCGATAGCATCGTAAATGACGCGATAGGTCTTAATTTCGACATTTTCCTTTTCGCTCAATTTCTTCGCATTAGCATCAGGGCGCACATTAAAGCCGATGATAATCGCATTACTTGCTGCTGCTAACATGACATCAGCCTCTTTGATACCACCTACTGCGGTACGAATAATGCTGACACGCACCTCATCATTGCTCAATTTTTCCAACGACTGGC
>CAYTOM010000234.1:0-2598 GCA_964439335.1 uncultured Peptococcaceae bacterium
ACCGGTAGTCAAAATTACCGCTTTGGCACGATAAATCATGCCGGTTTGGGAGACGATACCCTTGACTGAGCCGTCCTCAATGATGAGCTTGGTGACGATTAATTGCTTAACGGCTAAATTGGGAGTATTTTGCAAAGTTTTGGTCATTTCCTGCTTATAGACATATTTATCGGCTTGGGCGCGCAAGGAATATACGGCAGGACCTTTGGAAGTGTTTAAAAGACGCATCTGGATAGATGATTTATCGATATTGCGTCCCATTTCACCGCCTAAAGCATCTATTTCGCGAACTAAATGGCTTTTTGCCGGTCCGCCGATGGACGGATTGCAGGGCATCATGCCGATATTATCCATCGAAATGGTGACTGCCAGGGTTTTTAGCCCTAAGCGCGCCGCAGCCAAGGCTGCTTCACAGCCGGCATGACCACAGCCGACGACGATAATGTCATAATTTCCGGCGCATAGGGGTTGTTCGGTTATATTTTCCATAGTTTTGTACTCCTCTTTATTTGCCTAAGCAAAATTTTGAAAAAATTATATCCAGCAAATCTTCTTCGACAGTTTCACCGCTTATCATGCCCAAAGTCTCCCAGGCGTGCTGCAAATCAATTACCAAGAAATCAAAGGGCAGATTTAAGGCGATATTTTGGGCAAAATTCTCTAAATCCTGCAAGGCTTGATTGACCGCCTGGAAATGGCGCGCATTATTAATTACCGCCTGCGAGGTGAAATCTATCTCGCCGGAGATGAATTTGGCTTTGATTTTTTTAGCTAAATCGTCTAATCCTGCTCCGGTTAAAGCAGAGATTTCGACACTATTCTCGGCTAAAGCAGGATTTTCCGTATCGTTTAAATCGGATTTATTATAAACAAAAATTAACGGCTTGTCACCGATTAGTTTTAGATTAGCGTGGTCTTCGTCATCTAAAACAGTGCCTTTTTCCATTAGATACAATATCAAATCGGCATTTTCTAACGATTTTCTGCTGCGTTCGACGCCGATTTGCTCGATTTCGTCATTGGTCTCTCGGATACCGGCAGTATCGATAATTTTTAACGGTAGCCCCTGTAAATTGAGATACTCGGAAATGGTATCTCTGGTCGTACCGGCGATAGGAGTCACGATAGCGCGCTCTTCATGCAGGAGCGCATTGAGCAGGCTGGATTTGCCGACATTGGGCTTGCCTGCCAAGACGACCTTTAATCCATCGCGATAGATACGGCATTCTTCGTAGCCTTGGGCTAATCTGTGTAGTGTAGCGGTCAAATTTTGGACACGCGCACTATATTCCTCTAGGGTCAATCTTTCGATGTCGTCCTCCGGATAGTCGATATCAGCCTGCATATAGGCGACTAATTCAGCCAAATCAGCGCGCAGGCTTTGTATTTCGTGCTTTAAGCCACCAAAGCGCTGATTTAAAGCGATATCCAAGCCTTTGCTATTATTTGCGCTGACGATATCCATGATGCTTTCGGCTTGGGATAGATCCATTTTGCCGTTTAAAAAGGCTCGTTTGGAAAATTCGCCGTTATCTGCCAAGCGAGCACCATTAGCCAGCATCAAATTCAGGATTTTTTCTAGGACTAATGTCCCACCGTGAGCCTGGATTTCGATGATATCCTCGCCGGTAAAACTTTTGGGAGCACGCATCACCATAGCCAATACTTCATCGACGATTTTGCCGTTTTTATCGACGATTTTACCGTAATTAATACTATGAGTAGGAGCGGAGGAAAGGGCGATTTTCCCACGAAATATTTTATCACCGATAGCGCAGGCTTCGTCACCGCTGAGGCGGATAATGCCGACTGCTGCCTCGCCCGGAGCAGTAACTATAGCTGCGATTGTTTCGTTAGTTAGCATGATTATTTCCTCCATCGTTAGGATTAGCAGGGATTTCGATTGATTTAATGCTGTAGTAGTCTATTTCTTCGTCGGAAATACCTTTTTTGCTTAGCGAATTGTGGATAAAGCGCGAGATAAAGTTGTAAATGACGGCAAAGACCGGCACGCCGATGACCATACCGACAAAGCCGAATATACCGCCAAATACTAAAATAGCGAACAATACCCAAAAGCTGGATAGACCGGTCGATTGACCTAAAATGCGCGGACCTAAGACATAGCCATCAACTACTTGGATAAGCATAGCAAAGATGACAAATTCCACACATTTGATGGGGTCTATCAAGACTAACAGCACCGCGCAGGGGATAGCACCGATGATAGGCCCGAAAAAGGGGATAATATTGGTCACACCGACAATGACGCTTAATAAAAGCGCATAGGGTATCTTGATAATACTTAAAATGATAAAGCTCAAAATACCGATAATTAACGAATCTAACAGCTTGCCATTGATAAAACCGCCGAAAATTTTGTCAGTGAGACGCAAATCATCGAGGATAACATTAGCTCTGTCGATAGGAAAAATGCTGTAGAGCATTTTCTTAAATCCGGCGATGAAGCCCTCTTTGCCATAGAAAATATAGATAGCGATGATGACCCCAAAGGCTAAATTTTTGACAAAGCTGATTATGCCCATTATCCCACCGGAAAAGCTGACTAAGATATCTTCGCTCAATTGCATGAAATCA
>CAYTOM010000235.1:0-2594 GCA_964439335.1 uncultured Peptococcaceae bacterium
TGCCCCAGATGAAAGGGATTGTATTCACAGACGATACCCACTACATTCATATAATCAACCTCGCAAAAAAGATAAACAATTATAGCATAAAATCCACTTTGGCGCAACTATGACAGCTATAAATAATAATAAAAAGCCAAAAACTCCAGATTTGCCCCAAAGTGGGCTTTTGATTAAAGAAAAACTCTTGACAAGCCCAGCTCGGATATATATAATAGTAAAGGTTAGGGATAGGAGTGGTTCTATGTCTGCTAAAATAAACATTGCCAAAATCCGCAACAATGTCGGGAGCAGGGAAACATTTGCTTTCGAGATTGGTAATGACGAGATGAGCTTGCCGGCTTGGAAAATTCAAGATCAGCTTGCAGTCAGTGGAGTAGTGTACAACAAAGACGGCTATCTGCTTTTAGAGGGCGAAATCGTTGGTAGTTTAATCAGCCAATGCTCGCGGTGCTTAGAGGAGGTCAGCCACCGGCTAGAGGTAAATTTTAGCGAAAAATTGTTGTATATTGCGGATCAAAGCCGTTTCAGCGATTGGGAATTCGGCGAGATAGAGGAAGAGTATACTATTTATGACGGTGACAGCTTTGATTGTACCGATCTTTTAGTAGAAAATATCATTGACGAATTGCCCAGCAAAGTATTATGCCGCGAGGATTGTGCGGGATTATGCCCTCATTGCGGTCATAATTTAAATGAAGGTCAATGTGATTGTGTATTCGAGGATATAGATCCGCGACTTGCAATTTTAAACAAACTGTATAGTGATTGAGGAGGTGTAAGTCATGGGTGTAGGACAAAGTAAAAGATCTAAAGCAAGAAGCAGAAGAAAAAGAACTGCTTGGGCTAAATTGAGCACCAACGGCGTAATGAGCTGCCCACAGTGCCATGAACCGAAATTACCGCATAGAGTATGCCCGAGTTGCGGTTATTACAATGGTCGTGAAGTAGTAAAAAAAGAAGTAGCGGCTGCTGAATAATGAAAGTCGGAAACCTTTGACTATGATTCCTCTGAATTATAGTCTTTTTTTATGTTTTCAAATAAAAATAGCTTAAAAAACCACAGAAAAATGCGAAAAAGTTTAAAATAAATTGTTGCATATTGGTCGTGGGTGTGGTATTTTAAAAAAAGGACATTTTATAGATTAACAAAATAGGAAAATTGAAGCTGACTGAAGAATTGTTTTTTAGGAGGCGGTTTAAATGAAAATAGCACTTGATGCTATGGGCGGCGATCATGCTCCGGAGGAAATTGTTAAAGGTGCAGTATTGGCTGCGGATAAGTATGCACAGATTGAGAAAATCTTTTTAGTAGGCGACAAAGAAGTGTTGGGAAAATTTGCCGAGCGTGGGCATGATAAATTGGAAATCGTCCATGCTTCGGAGGTAATCGAGATGCATGAGCATCCGGCACAGAGCTATCGGAGAAAAAAAGATGCCTCAATTACGGTAGCGACAGCATTGGTTAAAGACGGCACCGCAGATGCCGTAGTATCAGCCGGCAGTACCGGGGCACAATTAGCAGCGGCAATGTTTGGCTTGGGACGAATCAAAGGTATCAAAAGACCGGCGATAGGGAGCTTTATCCCAACATTGCAAGGAGGCAAGCTCTTGGTAGATGCCGGAGCTAATACTAATGTCGATGTCGAAAATTTAGTGCAGTTTGCTCAGATGGGCAGCGTATATATGCAATGTATGCAAAATATAGCCGAGCCCAAGGTCGGACTGATTAATAATGGCTCCGAGGAGACCAAAGGTACCGAATTGACCCAAAACGCTTATCAGGCTTTAAAGGTAGCACCGGGAGTTAATTTTTATGGTAATATTGAGGGGCGCGATATCACCGCCGGCATCTGTGATGTCATGGTGTGTGACGGCTTTACCGGTAATGTTGTTTTGAAAACAATGGAAGGCATGGGCAAAGGTATCGTGACTATGCTCAAAGAGGAATTGATGGCAACCACCAGAACTAAATTAGGTGCAGTTTTGGCAAAGCCGGCTTTGGCTAATTTGAAAAAACGCATGGATTATTCTGATTATGGTGGGGCACCGCTTTTAGGCGTATCGGGCGTAAGTATCGTCTGCCATGGTAGCTCTGATGCTAAAGCTGTGGCTAATGGTATCAAAGCCGCGATGATTGGCGTAGAAAGCGGATTTGTAAGTAAAATTACCGATTTAATGCCGAAAGCATAAATGGGTTTAAATTGCAGTAGATATTAGTTTAAGGGGGTGGGCGAAAAAATGGATATTTACGAAAAAGTAGTAGCTATTGTGGCTGAGCAGTTAGGTATTTCTACCGAGGATATTACTGCGGAAACTACTTTAGACGATTTAAATGCTGATTCTTTGGATGTAGTAGAGGTAATCATGGCATTGGAAGCTGAATACCATATGGAGATTCCGGACGAGGATGCGGAAAAAATCAAGACCGTTGGGGCATTAGCTGAATATGTCCAAAACAACTATTAAAATAAAAATTTTTTGGTAAAATGCTTGCTATTTAGTGAGAAATGTGCTATATTAAATCTAAGGTATTTTAGAATTGTTGCAAAGAGTGGGATATTCCCACTCTTTGCTGTTTGTTAGGGATAAAT
>CAYTOM010000236.1:0-2580 GCA_964439335.1 uncultured Peptococcaceae bacterium
ATATGACAGAAGCAGTATTGGCTACTGATGTCGAGGTAGTAGCTAAACATAAACTTTTTGTCGAGACAGCAGATGAAGACGAATTAACTCAGTTGATTACTGATAAAATCAGATGGCAGGTACCCGGTGCTAAAATTGTCGTTAATAATGGCGAATCGGTGTTGTCCTTTGCGACTTTAGCCGAGGCACAGAGCGTGCTGGATACTTTGACTCAAAATGCTTTGGATGCCAATAGCGGAGCCAAGATCTTAAACACCAGATTTTATGAGGATATCGTCGCCGAAGAGGGCAATGTCGATGCTAACGAAATTTTGACTACCGAGGAAGCATTGGCTACTATTGCTGCCGGTAAAGAAGCAGTCAAAATTCATACTGTTGTTTCCGGTGAGAGTTTGTGGACTATCGCTCGTGATAACGGGACGACAGTCAGTTCCTTAAACGAATTAAACCCCGGATTGCGCGAGGATCGCCTGCAAATTGGGCAGGAGATTAAGCTCAATAAAATTGAACCTATTGTTAATGTCGTCGTTGAAAAGGTAGTAACTGTCACCGAGAGCATTCCTTATGGCGAAACTGTCAAGGAAAGCAGTAGCTTGATGAAAGGCGAAACCCAGGTCGTTAAAAAAGGTGTCGAGGGTTCTAAAGATGTAACCTATCAAATCAGTGAATATAATGGCAATACTTTAGAGAAAGTGACCTTATCCGAGGTCGTTACTAAAGAGCCGGTCAATAAAGTTGTCAACAAAGGTACCGCTGTGGTAGCAAGCTCTTCCAGAAGCAGTGCCGGTGGCACTTTGAATTGGCCTACTAAAGGTACAATTTCTTCACCGTACGGCAAACGCGGTAGCGGTTTCCATACCGGTATTGACATCGCTAATAAAAAAGGTACCACTGTATCTGCGGCTGCCGGCGGTACAATCAGATCTGCCGGTTGGAGCGGTGGATATGGCTACTGCATCATCGTTGACCATGGTAATGGTATGAAAACTCGCTATGCTCATTTGTCCAAGATTAGTTGCAAAGTAGGCGATAGTGTTTCTCGTGGCGAGAAAATCGGTGAAGTAGGCAGTACGGGTAATAGTACCGGTCCGCATTTGCACTTTGAGGTCATCATCAACGGCAGTACGAAAAACCCAATAAATTATCTGAAATAGTATTTTTGACCGTCTGTCATACGCAGATGGTCTTTTTTAACCTAGGAACGGCGGAAAATAAAATTGTTATTTACTATAAGGAAAAAATGCTTGACAAAGCCCGATTAGATGTGTAAAATAGATAAAGTAATCTAAATATGCGCCGATATAGCTCAATTGGCAGAGCAGCTGATTTGTAATCAGCAGGTTGTAGGTTCGATTCCTATTGTCGGCTTTGTATAATTATGCGTAAAACTGGGGTGTTATACGCAATTATTCACTCACATTGCTATGGAGAAAGCTTTCTCCATAGCAGTTTTTGTTTGTAGATTTGTATTAAAATTCAAGTGAATGTATATTTCGGTGGTTGAGACAGTGGAGTGTCCCAACCAATTTTTTATGCGTTCTATAGGAATTTCTGATTGAACCATAATACTCGCTACGCTATGTCGGAGGTCATGAAATCTGATTTCCGGCATATTGTTTTTTTGTAAAAACTTTTTGAAATTGCGAGATATATAGTCCGGTGTAATTAAATGCCCATCTTCCCAACGGCATATATAATCACTATCTACATAATTTTTGTGAGTGGATTTTTCTTTTTCTTGTCTTAGTTTTAATGTTTGTAGGTATTCTTTTGTGTCATCGAATAGAGGAAGAACTCTTTTACTGGTTTCGCTCTTTGTATTATCTACATAGACTAATTCTTCGGGTGAACGAATTGCTGTATGGCAAATGTTGATTGTATTTTTTTCAAAATCAATATCTTGCCAACGCAACCCTAAAACTTCGCTTCGTCTTAATCCATATTTTGCGGTGATAGTAACCGGTGTTTCAAACGGCGTATTTTTACTGATTTTTACCAACTCATTTAATTGTTCGGAGGTATAAATAGTTCCCTTGAATTTCTTTTCGGTTGGTAGGTCGTCGGTAATTAAAGCAGGGTTGCTCATAACCATATCTTCTTTGATAGCCAATTTGAAAATGCTAACCATATTTACTTTGCAATGCTTGACGGTGTTGACACTAACTCTTTCGAGCAAATCGTCGTAAAAAGCATTGATATCGTGAACCGTTATGTCCTCTAAATACATAGGGTGTAGGGTAAAATATGGAATGATGTACAAGCGATTTATTTGTCTGTAACCGGCAAGTGTATTTGGGCGAACAGGTTTCTTTTTATCTGTTTACTTTTTTTCAACCCAATGCTCGGCGTAATCAGTAAATAATGTTTTTGGTTTGTCGTCCTCTAATTCGTTTAGTAATAATGCTAATGTTTGTTTTATGTCTTTCATTTTTCGTTGGTCTCCTTTTTTATTGAAACCCCGAAATCCATCAATTATTTTAAACAGCTCCTTTTAAGCAGGAGAGGTTAGAACCATCGGCTAAGTCCACCGGTATAAGATTGGTAGTCATTTATTAATTCTTGAATTTGTTTTATGACTTC
>CAYTOM010000237.1:0-2569 GCA_964439335.1 uncultured Peptococcaceae bacterium
GGCACCTACTAAAAAACCACTTTCTCCACCCAAGGTAATACCGGCAATGATGACGATTGCCATGACCGGCTTAAATTGCGGTAGCATGAAAAATAGGGCACGACCTGCTACGGCTAGCGCACAAAAGACCGCAATGATGACTAATTCGCGTGCTTTAGGGTGGCGACCTTCAAAAATTAAGAAAAACGGTAGCATACATTCACCGAGGATAAGCATGGAAACCAGATAGTATTCGCTATCCTGCCAATAATGCACACCGACATAAATGGTTAACGGAATTAAAAGCAGGATAAAAAGAGCGGCGAGGTAGGTGCGATTTATTTTAAAACGAGGGCTGGATTGCTCGGGCGGAGGAGAGGGTGGCAGGCTAGATGCAGATGCTGGAGCGGTATCGGGGGTAATCGGAGTAAATTCAGGCGTATTTAAAGCCTGAAGCGCCTCACCGGGGGTGATTACCCGGGGGAGATATTCACCGATTAGTCGATTGGTAGGGGTGGTAAAATAATCTGTTGTGCTAAAAAATAGATGTGGTTCGGCGGAGGTGATGATTTGCCCATCGAAAAACAAAGCACAGCGGTCGGCGTGAGCCGCGCAAAAGCTCAAATCATGGCTAGCCATGAGGATAGTAGTGCCATTTTGACAGAGATTTTTTAATATATCTGCTAAAATCTGCTTGAAATGAGCATCTAAGCCTTTGGTAGGCTCATCAAGCAGGAGAATATCCGGTTTGAGCAGGAGTATTTTGGCTAAAGCAGTGCGTTGCTTTTCACCACCTGATAAATCATAGGGGTGGCGCTCTAAAAATGGCGCTAATTGGCAGAGGTCGATGATTTTTTCGATAGTGGCTATATTTTCAGGCAAGGTACGCTCGTTTTTGGGAAAAACCTCGCTTAATTCTTCATAGACGGTATTTTTGGCAAAGATACTCTGCGGATTTTGCGGTAAAAGGGCGATGCGCCCCCGGGATTGGAGCTTGCCGCGATTTTGCTGATAAAATCCGGCGATAACTGCCAAAGCGGTACTTTTGCCGGCACCGTTAGTGCCTAAAAGGGCGAAAAGCTCGCCTTTGTGCAAAGATAGTGAAAAACTTTTGAGGATATCCTGCGTGGTATCGGGGTATCTAAACCAAATTTCTTGGGCATCGAGGACGATGCTAGAGGAAATTTGGCGCAGAGGTGGAGTGAATTTAGGTAGAGAGTGGGTGGAAAAATAGTCTTTAAGCCATGCGTGCCCTTGATTGATGGTAAAGATAGGCTCGGAATTAGGCAAAACGGAACTTTTGATGATAAAGGGAGCCGGTAGTGCCTGTGCCAAGGGGTGCTTTTGCTGCCATAAATATTTCGCAGCTTCGGCGGGAGTGCCGACAGTTAAAATATGCCCCTGCTCTAAAACTACTACTTGATCGGCGAGGCTCCACATATCCTCGAGGCGTTGCTCACTTAAAATAATAGTAGTCCCTAATTCGCGATTTATTTTGCGTAGAGTATGGAGAAAACTATCAGCTGCCAGAGGATCCAGCTGGGAGCTGGGCTCGTCTAAAATCAAGACATCGGGCTCCATGACCATGACAGAGGCTAAATTGACCAGTTGCTTTTGCCCACCGGATAATTCGGCGGTATTTTGGTGAAATATATTTTGCAGACCGAAAAAGGCAGCTGTTTCAGCGACTCGCAAGCGAATGGTTTGGGTGTCCATACCTAAACTTTCTAAGCCAAACGCCAGCTCATGCCAGACTTTGTCGGTGACGATTTGGCTATCGATATCCTGGAGGACAAAACCGATGCGTTTAGCCTGAGTTACATGGTCTATTTCGGCTAATGGTTGCTCGAAAAATTTTATCTTGCCGTAGGCTTGTCCATGAGCGGCTAAAATGGGTTTCATTTGTTGTAAAAGTGTCGATTTGCCACTACCTGATGCTCCGCAAAGCAGGGTAAAACTACCCATGGGGATATCCAGATTAATATCCTCCAGGGCGAATGTAGTGCTATGGGGATAGGAAAAACTGAAATGCTCAAAGCTAAAGGCTTGCATGATTTACGCCACCTCCTTTGGGGGGATAGGGGAAACGGGTGTGGATTTATGCTGCAAAAAATGGCAAAGTATTGGGATAAAGCTAAATATAGCATAAAAAATCAAGGTAATAGCAGTGAGCGGTGTGATCTTTAGCACGCTAATTTGCGGAAAATACCGCCAGGCTAAGGCTCCGCCGTAAAGACTATTGATAAAAAAGCAAATCAAGCAGAGAATTATTAGCAGTAAAAGGTAATCGCGTTTTTCAAAGCGATACAAGGAAAAAGCGGTGCGTTTTCTACTGCCGTAGCCGCGACTTTTCATGCTGTCCGCAGTGATAAGAGCGTTTTCCAATGTCCAGCTAAGCAAAATCGAAAAAATATGTAAAGCATGGCACAATTTTTGCCACAGGGTGCCTTGGGAGAGGTCGGCACCAAAGGTCCGGCGATTTTGGCGGATATGGTGGAGTTGCTGCTTGAATTTAGGGATAAAACGCAATGTCATTTAAATGATGAGTGCGAGAGAAGGAAGTATACTACCGAAAAGATAGATAAATTTT
>CAYTOM010000238.1:0-2525 GCA_964439335.1 uncultured Peptococcaceae bacterium
GGCAAACGAGCAGATGGCTTTCATGATGTGCAAATGATTATGCAAAGCATCAAATTGGCTGATTATTTAGCGTTGGAGGAAAATAATGAAAATATTTTGCTTTGCTCCCATCAGTTTTTGCCGATAAATGATAATAATTTAGCGATGAAAGCGCTATTATTAATGCAGGAGAAATTTCCGTCTTTACCACCGGTCAAAATTATCTTGGAAAAGCATATCCCGATAGCGGCAGGATTAGCCGGTGGCTCGGCTGATGCGGCGGCAGTGATTGCCGGAGTTAACGAATTGTTTAATTTAGGGCAGTCGCCTACGCAACTGGCAAATATCGCCGCCGAAATAGGTAGCGATATTCCATTTTGCTTATTAGGTGGGACAGCCCTGGCGCAAGGTCGTGGTGAGCAAATGACACCACTGGCGGATTGCCCGCATTTTTATGTGGTTTTGGCAAAACCGAAAATCGGGCTGTCGACAGCAGGAGTGTATAAAAGCCTGGTGGCTGGTGATTATGCTACCCATCCGCCAATTGAGGATTATTTAAAGGCGTTTCAGGATAAAGATCGGGCATTTGTCCAAAATAACCTCTATAATGTGCTGGAAAAAAGCGCTTTTCGTCTCCAGCCACAGGTAGAGGACATCAAGCATGAATTTGAGCGTTTAGGCGCATCATATACGCTGATGAGTGGCAGTGGCAGTACGATATTCAGCCTATTCGAGCAAAAGGAAGAGGCATGGAATTTTTATCTGCGGATTAAAAATAAATATAAAAATGCTTATTTTTCCGAAACTATTTCTGCGGCTGGCTTTGCTGAAAGGATGCATGTGGTATGAAAAATCAGAGGCATGATTTAGAGACGATTTCCTTAAACGGATACCGTCCCTTGCGTGATTTGGTTTTTGAATCGTTAAAAGAGGCTATTTTGAGCCAAAAATTGCGTCCGGGCGAGCGATTGTTGGAAAATGAATTAGCCGAGGAATTAGATGTGAGCCGCACACCTATCCGCGAGGCGATTCGCCGCTTGGAGCAAGAGGGGCTAGTGGTGATGCTTCCACGCAAAGGTGCCTATGTGGCAGGTATTTCGCTCAAGGATATTCACGAGGTTTATGAGATACGCGCGGCATTGGAGGCATTGGCTTTAGAATTGGCGGCAAAATATATCACCGACGAGGAATTGGACGAATTAGCCTTGCAGGTCGAGGAGGAGGAAGCTCTGACTGATGCCGGACGATTGAACGAAATTATTTTTATCGACAGCTCTTTTCATGATTTAATTTATCAATATGCACGCAATAATAAATTGACGCAGTTTGTCGATATTTTGCAGGAGCAATTTAAACGCTTTCGAGCACTACCGCTGGGGGCGTCGGCTCGGAGCAATACGGCTTTGGAGGAGCATCAGCAAATTTTAGCGGCATTAAAAGCGCATGATAGTATTTTAGCGGCGGATTTGGCGAAAAAGCATATCGCCGGAGCAGAGCGGGCATTGATTGCGGCTTTAGAGGCTAATGGGCTTTTGAATGAGTAGGATAATGAGTAATCAAGCGAAACAAAAGGATAAATATTATATTATATGAGGTGTAAAATAACATGAGTATTACAGCTATCGTTTTGGCTGCCGGGCAGGGTACGCGCATGAAATCCGATTTACCCAAGGTCATGCACAGAGCTAATGGCAAAGCCTTGATCGAGCATGTCTTGGATAATATCAAAGCGGCAGGTATTAATGATATTATCACTGTGCTGGGGCATAAAGGCGAGGAAGTACAAAAAATATTGCCTGCGGATATTCGTATTGCTTATCAATATGAGCAAAAGGGTACGGGGCACGCAGTCATGCAGGCGGCAGAACTTTTAGATAAAAATGAGGGGGCTGTGCTGGTCATCTGCGGTGATACGCCACTAATTTCGGCAGATACACTAAAAAATATGTATGCTTTGCATCAGGAAAAGCACGCGGCGGTGACAGTATTGTCGGCTACGACGGCGAATCCTTTTGGCTATGGACGGATAGTACGCCAAAATAATCAAGTAACTGCTATCGTCGAGCAAAAGGACGCTACAGCAGAGGAAGCGGCTATCAATGAAATTAATGCCGGCACCTACTTTTTTGATAAAAAGTTTCTTTTGGAGAATTTGCCTAAATTATCTACCAACAATGCCCAAGGCGAATATTATTTAACTGATTTAATCAAGCTCGCTTGGCAAAATAATTTACCGACAGCCGGCTTTATCACCGATTTTGCGGAAATTATGGGTGTCAATAATCGTTTGCAATTAGCGCAAGCGCAAAATTATTTAAAAAATCGCAAACTGGAGCAGTTGATGCTAGATGGGGTGACGATTATCGACCCGACGCAAACTTATATCGAGGATAGGGTGGAAATCGGGGCAGATACGATTATTTGGCCGGGCTGTGTCTTTAAAGGTGCGGTTACAATCGGCAAAAATTGCGAAGTAGGCCCGCAGGTAGATATGTGTGATACGACTATCGGCGATGGTACCGACATTAAATATACATTGACTAATC
>CAYTOM010000239.1:0-2498 GCA_964439335.1 uncultured Peptococcaceae bacterium
TATGGCAGAGCCTATCATGAGAGCTGCCGGTACCTTTGGTTTCTTTGGTATTATTTTTGCGGTAGTCTTTGTGCTAAACTTCTTCATGACTCCGTTGGCAATTTGGTCGTTAATTACTGTACCTCTGTGCGAAATAGCCGTAGCTGTAGGTATGAATATTCGTGCGGTATGCTATGCGCTTGTCATGTGCTCTGAGGCGATTATTTTACCGTATGAATATGTACCATACTTGATCGTTTATTCCTTTGGGATGATTTCGATGAATGATTTTATCAAGCTCAATGCAATTCGGTGCGTCTTGTACATTATCGGCTTTATGTGCTTGTTATTGCCATACTGGATGCTTTTGGGTATTTTGTAAAATGGTAATTGATAGCGTTAGCTATTTTGTCAATAATTAAAAAAGGAGAGATTACAATGACAGAAATGAGAAAGTCTTTGAACAACAAATTGATGGTTTTGGGGATTGACGCTTTTGAGCCGCGCTTTGCCAAAAGATGTATCGACAAAGGATTAATGCCTAATACGGCTGAATTTATTAAAAGAGGTGCTTGCCGTGAGGATTTGACTCTTTTAGGTGGTCATCCGACTGTTACTCCGCCGATGTGGACTACTTTGGCTTGCGGTTGTTATTCTAATGTGCATGGTATCACCGGCTTTTACCGCAAATCCGACACTAAACCGCTTGATGTCATCGAATACAATTTAGACTCCAGATATTGCCACGCTGAGCCATTGTGGAATGTCAGCGCTGAGGCAGGATTGAAAACTTTGGTTTGGCATTGGCCCGGTAGTGCTTGGCCTCCAACCAGCGATAGCGAAAATTTATTTGTAGTTGACGGTACTTCTCCGGGATCTGTAGGTATGGCAGTATCTCAGTGCGATACCGAGTTTTTAGTAGGTGGTAATAAAGACTTCAAAGAGGTCACCTTTAGAGCGAAAGCCGCTCAAGCCGGTGTCGCTCCCTGTGTAATCACTGATTTGGATTTAGATGAAAAAAACAGCCCCGGTTTAGGCGGTGTTACCGAGTCGAAAAACGGCTTGCATATGCTGATTATGAATGAGGAACAGCAAGGTCATCAGATTACCGAAATGGCGATGGATTTGGTGCAGTCTCCGATTAAAGAAGCAACCGGCTGGGAAAAAGCTCCGGCAGATGCTTTGGAAATGACTATTTTGTTCTCTCATGGCTTGATTCGCAGACCGTGCTTGTTGTTAAAAAATGAGCAAGGTGAGTATGATAGTTTGGCTATGTACAAGAGCAAAAAAGCAGCTGAGCCGATTGTGGTAATTCATAAAGATAAAATGGCTATCGAGGTAGTTGATGAAGCTATCGAGGGTGATAAGCACTATAAAGCGAACAGAAATATGAAAATTCTGTCTATAGAGCCCGATGGCAGTATGGTTTCCTTGTGGATTTCCGCAGCTATGGATATGGAAAATGATTCTGTTTACAGTCCGAAAAGATTATTCAAAGAAATTACCGAAAATGTCGGCTATCCGATGCCTACCTCGATGGTTGGTCACCAGGATAAAACTTTGATCACAGATTGTATGCTGGCTAACTGGTATGCAACTATGGACTGGCAGGCAGCATCTATTCATCATTTGATTGAAAGTGAAGGTATTGAGGTTATTTGGTCTCATATGCACAGTGTTGACTTGCAGATGCATATGTTTATCAAGCATTTGACAGAGGGTCAGGAATTTAACCGCTTGCCACATGAGGACTATGTGAAATTTGCAGAGGATGTTTATATCCAGGCAGATTATTATATCGGCAAATTTATGCATTTGTTAGACGAGGGCTGGAGCATCATCATTACTTCTGACCATGGTCAGGTAGCAAATTATCATGAGATGCCGTTCTGGGGCGAAATCAGTGGTATCAATATCGTAGCTATGGAGGAATTGGGCTACACTGTCATGAAAAAAGACGAAAACGGCAATAGTTTGCCGGAGATCGACTGGACCAAGACCAGAGCAGTAGCTCAGCGTGAAGGACATATCTATATTAACTTAAAAGGCAGAGAGGCTACCGGTATCGTTGATCCTGAGGATAAGTATGAGTTAGAGGAGCAGATCATTACTGATATGTATGCTCAGCGCGATCCTAAGACCGGCAAGCGTGTCATTGCTGTAGCTTTGCACAACAAAGACGCTGTCCTTTTAGGTCAAGGCGGACCTGATGCAGGTGATATCTGCTACTGGAATGCTGAGGGCTACAACTATGACCATGGTGATTCCTTGTCCACTTTCTCTGGTAGCGAGGCTACTTCGGTAGCTCCTCTCTTTATCGCAGCTGGCAAAGGTTTTAAAGAGGGCTATTATACCGACCGTATCATCAGACAAATTGATGTCGCTCCGACTGTAGCCGCTATTTTAGGTGTCAGAATGCCACATGAATGCGAGGGCGCACCGGCTTATCAGATTTTAGATGCAGAATTTTAAAAGAAAAATGCTTTGCTAAAGGCATTTGTGTTATTAAAATGGGCAAC
>CAYTOM010000240.1:0-2482 GCA_964439335.1 uncultured Peptococcaceae bacterium
GACAAGGGCTTTTTCGTGTGTGTTTATGTTTATGGTGCGTGAAAAGAAACAAAAAAATTACATTTTTCGAGGCGTTTTTTGAAATTAGGTCTTGTCCTTTGGGTTAATATATAATACAATCATATTAGCTGAGCTTTGGAGTGAGGATTTTGTATAATAAATATAATATTGACAGAGGTTTAGTCTTTTCTGCGGCATTTTTTGCGGTGGGAGTATTTTTGGCTAATTATAATATGCATCTGGCGCTGGCAGTATTAGGCGCAATTTTGCTTGGAGCGTTAATTGTAAAAAGAAAACGGTTGGTGCTTTATGCCGGGGTGTTTGGCGCGGCATTGGTGCTGATTTGGTGGACACTTTTGCCGGTGGCATTATTGGACAAATATCAAGGCGAGGTCAGCATATATGGCCATGTAACTGCCGAAAGTAGTAGTGGGTATTACACGATAGTGGAATTAGATGCGATTAATGAAAATGTCATGCCGATTAAGACTAAGGTCGCTGTGAGCAAGGCATATGCTGATGAGCATGATTATCAATTGGGTGAGCTGGTCTGCTTTCGTGGGGAGTTTTATCAGCCTCAGGAGCGGACAAATCCCGGTGGTTTTTCGAGCGTGAGCTATTGGCGGACGCAGGGCGTGTTTCGGATGTTTGATGCTGATGAGGGTGGCATAATTTTAGATGATCCGGCTTTAACACGCCGGATAGTCGGAGATTTGCGTATTAAAATTGATGGTATTTTGCAAGCTAATTTATCCGCGGACAGCTATCAATTATCGCAGGCGTTATTGTTTGGTGACAAGGCGGCTTTGGACGATGATTTTTATGCGTTGTCGCAAAAAATGGGAATTGCGCATATCTTTGCGGTATCGGGATTGCATGTCGGATTTGTGGTTAGCTTTGTATTAGGAATTTTTCATATCTTTAAAAAGGATAATTCTTGGGTTTGCTTTATTTCGTTGTGTATAATTGTGCTATTTTATTGCGCTTTGTCGAATTTTACGGTTTCTGCTAATCGTGCGGCGATTATGGCTTTGTTGGCGTTTTTAGCGCGCAAACGCTTGCGATTTAAGGACTTTTATTCGATATTTGCGGTGGCGGTGCTGGTGACTTTGGCGGCTAATCCTTATGCGCTTTATGCGGTAGGTGCTCAATTATCCTTTGGAGTTACCTGGAGCTTGGTCTTTTTCATGCCGTTATTTCAGCGACTTTTAGCGCCGTTAAAAATAAAGAAAGTGATCGATTCTTTAGCGGTAGTTTTTGCAGCACAAATTGTCAGCATACCGCTGTGTGCGTGGCATTTTTATAATATCAGCTTGTTGTCACCGATATTCAATTTATTGATTGTGCCGATTATTGGGATAATCGTGCCGTTAATTTTATTATCACTAATGATGGCGGTAATTTTGCCCTTTGCCGGCAAAATATTTTTCACCTTGAGCACAATTTTGCTGGAGGGTGTGGAGAAATTTTTGACTTATTTTGCGGCATATTTTGGGACGGGGCATCACTATATAGGTCAGCCGAGCATGATAATTTTATTGCTTTTTGTAGTAATTTTTGTGGTGTGGAGCTACGATATATTGCGCAAATCTAAGCATTGGCACAATGTGCTTTATCTGCTTATGGCGGTGGTTTTGCTGGCGGTGATTATCCTGCCACCGGCGAGCAAGGATCAAATTACAATTTTAGATGTAGGTCAGGGTAGCGGCGCAGTGGTGGAAACTGCTGATGGCAAGTGTGTAGTTTTTGATTGTGGCAGGAGCAAGGACACTGTCGCTTCGTATTTGCGCTATCGGGGAATCAATCATGTTGAGGCTATTGTGCTGTCTCATGCGGATACGGATCATATCGGCGGATTGAGCAATATTCTGCGTGATTTTACGGTTGATAAGGTCATTGCGACGGATACTGCTTGGCAGGATGAGGTCTTGCTCGCCTTTGAGGAGGATGGAGTCTTTAGCGAGACAGAGATGGTCGTAGCGCAGGATGAAACAATGAATTTTGGCGCATTAGCGGTGCAATTAGTACCATTTGCGGATAGTCAGGATTTATTTGCTTTAGCCAAATTAAATGATGTGGCGGTAGCATTTACCGGTGATATGAGCAAGACGGAACAGATGGAGATAGTTTTAACTAATCCGCAAATCGATATTTGGCTGGTGCCGCATCATGGGAGCAAGAGCAATTTGCTCTACGGATTGTATAAGCGGTTAGATATGGATTTGGCAGTGATTTCCGTCGGGAGATATAATCATTACGGGCATCCCGGTTGGTCGGTGCTTAATGAGATATCCGATAGCGGTATATGGTATGAGCGGACAGATAAAAGTGGGGCAATTATACTAAAACCCTATGCAGGTGAGTTTACAGTAGAAAAATTTTTGCCGTAATATCGGCAAAAATTGAAAAAATATGCTGAAAATTGTTTTAGTATGTGGTATAATGAAAATACTAATAAGTATCATAGGAGGAAAAATAAGTG
>CAYTOM010000241.1:0-2482 GCA_964439335.1 uncultured Peptococcaceae bacterium
CATCACTACACAAAACTACCGACTGAGATAAATTCACACCTAACGCCGTATCGTCAATCACCACATTACACCCCTGCGATACCGCAAAAGCCGCCAATGGATCCGGCAACAAAGCCGCATCTAAATCATTACCGCTCAATACCGCCTCTAAACGCAAGGACAAATTCGGCATATTTACGACCGTAATCTCCTCCGCAGGCAAATTATAAATCTCCACAAAACTTTCAAACAAATATTGCATCATAGTATTAGTAGAAATTGCTACTTTTTTGCCTACTAAATCCTGCGGAGTTAATATCCCACTATTAGGCGCCGATACTACTAAAAAGCGCCCCTCCGAGGGTACTGCCCCATAGGCAATTTCTACAGCCTTAGTCGTTGTACCGTTTTTCTGCATCAAGCACTGCACGATCATATCATTCATCGCCATATCCAGCTCTCCTGCCTCCAGCGCTACCGACTGGTCAGAGGAACTGCTAAAGCTAATCAGCTCAACATTTAAACCGGCATCAGCAAATAATCCCTCTTCTTCGGCTACATAAAACGGCGTACTGTCATCAATGCGCAACAGACCGATTTTAATTACTTCATCATTAGCTTTCTCGCCACCACAGCCGGCCAATGCCAGCAACATTAACGCACAAATCATTACCTTAATCTTCTTCACACTCATTATCCTCCTCATAAACTAAAATGTCACCCACCTGGCAATCCAAAACCCGACACAATGCCTCCAAAGTCGAAAAACGCACTGCTTTCGCTTTATTATTCTTCAAAATAGATAAATTAGCCGGAGTGATCCCCACTCTTTTAGCCAATTCCCCACCGGAGATTTTGCGTTTTGCCATCATGACATCTAAATCCACCATTATCGGCATCACTCCACCTCCTAAATCGTATATTCATTCTCTTCCTTAATACTATTAGCCTCCGATAGCATATTTTTAATCACCCTCATCAATAATCCATAAAAGCCCACTACACCGGCACAGACGATAAATATCGGCTGATAAAAGCTAAAAAGTAAAAAGAAAATCCCACTATATAAACAATACCACGATACCTTGCGCAATAATTCCACATTATCCGCGCAAAAAATATCGCCCTTAGCAACATTAGCTAAAAATTTAAGCATCGCCGAAAAAATCAGAATAATCGGCAAAAAATTGAGCAAATACACTATGACATAGCCTTTATCTATCCTCCATAGCCACCACATCACCGGCAATGCTCCAACCCATAAAACCATTGCCAGCACTAACAGATACCGACTCAGGCGTAATGATTTCGACTTTTCCTGCCACATTTTGCTCCCTCCTTTAGCTTAAATTATACTATATACATATCATTTGTCAATATATTTTTATCGATAAACGATAAAAGAGATGAACTATAACTATTAGTCCATCTCTTTTAAAACCTCCGCACAGACATCGGCAAAGCATTCCATCGCATAGCTTGCCTCCTCCTGCGTATTCAAATCACTACCCACCTCGACAATTAGCGCATGAGGATGAATTTGCTGATTATACCGCGCCGACTGTGCGATATGGATACCTTTAAAAAGCGTAGGATATAATTCCCCTGCTTTGTCCTCCAGAGCTTGGGCAAACGCCAAATTTTGCTGATAATTATCATGATTAGCTCCCACCACCAAAAGTATCTTTGCCGCATTTTTGCCGTTAATCACTGTCGTAGTCGGATTTTTGCTGGTATAGCCGGCATCACGATGCACATCAAAAATAATTTTCGCCGTAGGATAGCTTTGCAAAAGTGCCTTCGCCGTTTTTAACGAATTATTATACGAATGCGACCAATCCGGATAATCATGCAAAGTTTTGGCATGGATAGTCCGTATCCCATGCTTTTTCTCCAAGCTCTCCAGCAAAGCATCAGCCGCCGTAGCCACACCCCCATTTTGCCCCTCTGATTTGCTCACCCCTGCCGAAGGCTTGTAATCCTCCGCATTATGCGTATGATACAGTATCACCTGCACCTCCTCGCTCAAATGCACTTGTCCAAATTTTTCTTTCATCCTATCCCAGCTTGCCATCGCCTCGGTATCGCTCCAATAATACTCCTGCTCCACCTCCTGATAAACCGTCGCAGTCATCACACGCAGCAAATTTTGATCCCCAAAATATAGCCCATCAGCTACTTGCTCATTAGCTTTCGTCGGATTATACCCCAAAATGCTCTGCCAAATTTTCTCACGCAGCTTATCCTCCTTTTGCCATGGCAATTCCTGCTTGATAACCTCCCTATAATCAACCTCTGCCAAAAAAGGCTCAATTTTGCTCAAATATCCCTGTCTATAAAAAAGCACTGCCACCAAGCACATCAGTCCAGTCAAGCAAACTATCTTTAAAATATCGCGCGCGGGCGTGAACACAATCGTCTTTCTCCTCACCATTTGCCTATCCCCCTCATTTTTATATATATTCCCAAACAAAAAAACTTATGCCTGCCAGTATAATTTCGC